>JBJSWS010000036.1:0-11273 GCA_046085985.1 Actinomycetales bacterium | reverse complement strand
TACATATTCTTTAATAAAAGCTGCTGCGCGCTCTTCAGCATCGCCACCAATTTCACCAATCATCACAATCGCTTCTGTCTGCGGATCATCTTGGAAAGCACGTAAACAATCAATATGCGTTGTGCCGATTATTGGATCGCCACCAATTCCAACTGCGGTAGTAAAACCGATATCTCGTAATTCGTACATCATCTGATAAGTAAGAGTTCCGGACTTTGAAACTAGACCAATCTTTCCTGGGCCAGTGATATCTGCCGGAGTAATGCCAATATTGCATTTACCTGGTGAGATTAATCCAGGGCAATTTGGTCCGATAATTCTGGTGGTTCCTTTGCTTCGCGCATATGCAAAGAAATTTGCTGTGTCATGAACTGGAATTCCTTCGGTGATAACAACAACGAGTGGCAATTTGGCATCAATTGCATCAATCACCGCTGCCTTTGCAAACTTAGGAGGAACAAAGAGAACAGATGCAGTAGCGCCAGTTGCGGCAACAGCCTCTGCTACTGAATTGAAGACCGGAAGATTCTTTCCTTCCAATTCAACGCTCTGACCACCTTTGCCGGGAGTTACTCCGCCAACAATTTTGGTGCCGCTGGCAATCATGCGTTTTGTATGTTTTGAACCTTCAGATCCAGTCATCCCTTGAACAATTACTTTTGTATTCTCATCAATAAAGATTGTCATCGCTGCGCCGCCAATTCTGCAGCTCGTGCGGCTGCGCCATCCATTGTTTCTACCTGTTCAACAAGTGGATGTTTTGCTTCATTGAGAATTCTTCGTCCTTCTAGAACATTATTTCCATCTAGGCGAACAACCAGTGGTTTTGTCGCTTTATCCCCGAGCATCGCTAAAGCTTGAATGATTCCATTTGCAACCGCATCACAGGCAGTAATTCCACCAAAGACATTTACAAAGACAGAACGAACTGCTGGATCTCCAAGAATTATGGATAGACCATCTGCCATGACTTGAGCAGATGCGCCTCCACCAATATCGAGGAAGTTTGCTGGTTTTACTCCGTATTTTTCTCCTGCATAGGCAACAACATCTAAGGTGCTCATTACTAATCCTGCACCGTTGCCGATTACTCCTACTTCACCTTCAAGTTTTACGTAGTTCAAATCCTTCTCTTTTGCAAGCGCTTCGAGTGGATTTGTTGCAGCATGATCAATTAGCGATTCATAATCAGGATGTCGGAAATTAGCGTTATCGTCGAGAGTAACTTTTCCATCAAGTGCGATTATCCGACCATCTGCTGTTTTTACCAATGGATTTACTTCAACCAATGTTGCATCAGACTTCTGGAAGGTATCCCAAAGTTTTAAGAGAACTTCTGCGACGCTATCTTGAACATCTGCGGGGAATGCGCCTTTTCTAATAATTTCGAGGGCTTGATTCTTATCTAAACCAACATTTGGATCGATATGTACTCGTGCTAATTTCTCAGGAGTCTTATGTGCAACTTCTTCTATATCCATTCCGCCGGCAACAGATGCCATGACCAAGAATGAACGAGCTGCGCGATCCAAGAGAATTGCTAAGTAGTACTCGCTTTCGATTGGGGCGGCCTGCGCAATCATTACCTTGCGTACTAAATGTCCCTTGATATCCATTCCCAGAATTGCTTTTGCCATTTCAAAAGTTTGATCGGGATTTTCTGCGACCTTTACGCCACCGGCTTTGCCGCGTCCACCAATTTTTACCTGCGCTTTGACAACAACTTTGCCGCCAAATTTTGTGGCAGCGGCTTTTGCTTCTTCAGGTGTGCTGGCAACAGCGCCTCCAAGAACTGGTACGCCATTAGCTTCAAAAAGATCGCGGGCCTGATACTCAAATAGGTCCATGGGTCATAACTTATCTACTGGCGCATAACGGAGCAACAAACGCTTCTCACCATAACTACCAAAATTGATAGTTGCTTCTGCTTTATCACCTTCACCTGAGACCGCTATCACAGTACCTAATCCAAATGTGTCATGTGAGACGCGATCACCAATAGCGAGCTGTAGGGCCGATGACTGTTTTCCAGTAGCACGAGGTGGTGGTTGAAATTTCTTTCGCGTAATTGGTGGTGTTGCGTATGCACTTGAAGATTTATTCCATTCAATTAAATCTTCTGGAATTTCTTCCAAGAATCGAGATGGTGGATTGTAATTTGGCGCTCCCCATGCCGATCGATATTCTGCTCGGGAAAGATAGAGTCGTTTGCGAGCTCTGGTAAGACCAACATAAGCGAGTCTGCGTTCTTCTTCTAACTCTTTCTTCTCTCCTAACGTTCGAGAGTGCGGGAAAACTCCTTCTTCCATGCCAGTCAAAAATACCGTTGGGAATTCCAAACCTTTTGCAGTATGAAGCGTCATCAAAGTTACGACGCCACCGTGATCTTCTCCCTCTGGAATTTCGTCAGCATCTGCAATCAGCGATACTTCTTCAAGAAATCCTGCCAGAGTTGGGACTTCTCCTTCAGAGACAATTCGCTCTTCATATTCTTCAATAACCGCAACCATTTCTTCTAAGTTCTCGACTCTTACTTCATCTTGCGGGTCATGGCTGGCCCGTAATTCTTCCAAGAGACCTGATTGTTCTAGGACTGCTGCTGCAATAGTTGCAGGTGGTCGATTTGCTTCAACTAGTACTTGCAACGTATTTATCATCGCGACAAATGCGCTAATCGAAGCCGCAGCGCGGGGTGTTAATTCCGAGTTAGTGTCTTGAGAAAGGGCATACCAAAAGGATTTCTCATCGCGCTTTGCAATTTGAGAGATGACATCAAGTGCTCGATCCCCGATACCACGTTTAGGAGTATTAATAATTCGCAGCAGTGAAACTTCATCGGTGGGATTAACGAGGACACGTAGATATGCCAGCAGATCTTTTACTTCTTTACGTTCGTAAAATCGGACTCCGCCAACGACTTTGTATGGGATTGTAGAACGCATAAAAGTCTCTTCAAATACGCGCGATTGCGCATTTGTACGATAGAAAATCGCAGTATCGCCAAATGAAGATTCGCCGCTATCCATAAGTTTGCGCATCTCATCGCGCACGAATTCGGCTTCGTGGTGTTCGTTTTCGGCAACAAACCCAATAAGTTTTGCACCACTTCCTGATTCAGACCATAAATTCTTTTCTTTTCGCGATTCATTTTTGGCAATAACCGCATTTGCCGCGCTTAAGATGTTTTGAGTTGAACGATAATTTTGCTCAAGCAAAATTGTGGTTGCATCTGGATAATCTTCTTCAAATTGCATGATATTTCGGATCGTCGCACCACGAAAACCATAAATTGATTGATCGGCATCTCCGACAACGCAGAGTTCTGCGGCTGGGATGCCATCGCGATCGGTTCCCACAAGTTCGCGAATCAGAATGTACTGGGCGTGATTCGTATCTTGATACTCATCAACAAGAATATGTTTAAATCTTTGGCGATATCGGGCCCTGGCCTCCGGGAATTTCTGCATGACTTCTACAGTTTTCATAATCAAATCATCAAAGTCCATGGCATTTGCGGTGGTAAGTCGTTGTTGGTACACGGCATAGATTTCGGCAACTATTTCTTCGAAGTAGGTACTTGTGCTATTTCGATAGTCGGCTGGACCCAGAAGTTCGTTTTTAGCATTCGAGATAAGGGCGGCTACGGCACGTGGGTTATATCGTTTTTGATCAATATTTAAATCACGCATCACCAATGTAACTAACCGGACGCTATCTGCTTGATCATAAATTGAGTAAGAAGTTGTAAAACCAAGTCTGGTCGCTTCTTGACGCAAGATTCGAACACAAGCGGAGTGAAAAGTGGAAACCCAGATAGCTTTGGCGCGGCCACCAACAAGTGATGCAACTCGCTCTTTCATTTCGCCAGCTGCTTTATTTGTAAATGTAATTGCCAGAATTTCAAAGGGCTCAACGCCGCGTTTTGCCATTAAGTATGCAATTCGACGAGTGAGGACGCGAGTTTTTCCAGAACCGGCACCGGCAACAACTAGAAGTGGGCCACCTTCATGAATTACTGCTGCTTGCTGTTGGGGATTTAGTCCTTCGAGCAATGAGGCGATAGCTCTTTCGGACACGCGCTGAAGTCTAGAATACGGCGGTGACTCCGCTACTCGATGATGAAATCAAGCGCATTCTTGTTGTTATGGCCCACCCAGATGATTGTGATTTTGGCGCAGGCGGCACCATCGCACAATGGACGAGTCGTGGCATTGAAGTTTCATATTGCATCATTACAAATGGCGATCAAGGTGGCGAAGCATCTGATTTTCCATTAGAAGAAATGGCGCAAGTAAGACAACGAGAGCAACGTGCGGCTGGAAAAGAGTTGGGTGTAGATAACGTAACCTTTTTAAATTACCGAGATGGATCTCTATTTCCATCTTTAGAACTCCGCAAAGATATTGTTCGAGAGATTAGACGTGCTAAACCAGATCGGATGGTTGTGCAATCGCCAGAGAGAAATTGGGAGCGAATTTTTGCAAGCCATCCAGATCATTTAGCTGCTGGTGAAACTGCAATTCAAGCGGTTTATCCGGATGCGCGAAATCCTTATGCCTTTACCGATCTGAAGGATGCTGGCTTTGAACCTTGGCGCGTTCGCGAACTCTGGATTACTGGTTCACCACAACCCAATCATTATGTAGATATAACTGAAACATTTCCCAAGAAGATGGCAGCCCTCCATGCGCATGTCAGCCAGACTGCACATAACACGGAGTTAGAAGAAATGGTTCGTAACTGGGGAGTTAAGAATGCAGAAGCAAATGGCTTGCCAGCTGGTCGAATTGCCGAGATTTTTAAAGTTGTTAGTTCGGATTAACGAAGCGTTGCTCGTTTAATAATTAAAGTTCTTACTGGCGTTCCATCCGAACCGCCACCTGATACGCCACCTTCTGCGATGTACTCCAAAACTTCCATGCCATGAATAACTTTGCCCCAGATACTGTGATTGGGAGCTAGCGTTGTATCGTCATAGAAAAGTAAGAATTGGCTGCTGATTCCATCGCGATTCTGAATGGCAACTGTGCCTTCGCGATACTTTCCGGATTTACGTGGCAGATTTTCTTTCTGATAGGTATAAACCTTATCTCCCATACCAGTTCCTGTGGGATCACCGCATTGGATAAAGCTGGTGACATCGGTAGTTAACCGATGACAGGCAGTTTCATCAAAATACCGCTGTTGCACCAAAGAAGTCATAAATGTGACGGCACGTGGCGCAGCTGCATTATCAGTACGAATTACAATCAATCCACAATTAGTTTCAAGTTCGATAAATTTTGGAAATTTCTTTAGGACTTTTTTTGGCAACGCCACTTTCTTTGATTCATGGGTATTTAAAGTTGAATCATCGCAACTTACTGCGACCTCTTTACTTGCATACTTTGGTTTATGTTCGGCGCTTGAGGTTGGAATCAGGCAAATAGAGAAAAGAATGGAAAGTGAAGTTATTGATAGCGCTCTTCGCATCAAGCTACTCCCATTCAATAGTTCCGGGTGGTTTTGAAGTTATATCCACAACCACTCGATTTACTTCTCGTACTTCATTTGTAATTCGATTTGAGATCTTTGCCAAAACTTCAGTTGGTATCGGATACCAATCTGCTGTCATTGCATCCTCGCTAGAAACGGGTCTGAGCACAATCGGATGGCCGTATGTGCGACCATCTCCTTGTACTCCAACGCTTCTTACATCAGCGAGAAGGACAACTGGACATTGCCAAATCTCTCGATCGAGACCGGCAAATTGTAATTCTTGGCGCGCAATAAAATCGGCTTCGCGCAGAATTTTAAGTCTTTCCTGAGTAACTTCACCGACGATTCGAATCGCAAGGCCAGGTCCTGGGAATGGTTGGCGCCAGATAATTTCACTGGGTAATCCCAGTTCTTTACCAACTTCACGGACTTCATCTTTAAACAAGTTCTTTAACGGCTCGATGAGTTTGAACTTTAAATCTTCTGGTAGCCCACCAACATTGTGATGCGATTTGATGTTTGCGGTGCCGGTACCGCCACCTGATTCCACGATATCTGGATAAAGAGTGCCCTGTACCAAATATTCAACTTCGCCGCCAGCGGCAATATCTCGTGCCGAACCTTCAAAGACTCGAATAAATTCTCGGCCGATTATTTTTCGCTTTTCTTCTGGATCTGAAATCCCACTTAATGCAGTTAAGAATCTTTCTTTAGCATCGACAACCACTAAATTAACACCGGTCGCGGCAACAAAATCTCGTTCGACTTGCTCTGCTTCACCTTTTCTAAGTAATCCGTGATCTACAAATACACAAGTTAGCTGTGAACCTATTGCGCGTTGTACCAAGGCAGCAGCAACTGCGGAATCAACGCCACCAGATAGGCCGCAGATAACTCGTTTGTTGCCAACCTCGGATTTAATATTAATAATTTCATTCTCGATAATATTTTCTGAGTTCCAAGTTGGTTTCAACTTAACAACTTGATGTAACCATCTACTTAATATTTCTTGCCCAAATTCGCTGTGAAGAACTTCTGGATGGAACTGAACGCCAGCAAACTTGCCATCTTCACTCTCGAATGCCGCAACTGGGGTATTTATTGTTCTACCGATAGTTGCAAATCCTTCAGGCGCACGTGAAACACTGTCGCCGTGACTCATCCACACATCGAAAGCAGAGTTAAGGCCATTAAATAATTTAGAGGTTGTATCTGCGGTGAAGTGAGTTCTGCCAAATTCCGAAGTTCCGGTCTGCGCGACTTCACCACCAAGAGCCTGCGCCATCGCTTGAAAGCCATAACAGATTCCAAAAATCGGAATTCCCTCTTTGAAAAGAGTTTGATCAATCTGTGGTGCACCTTTTTCATATACCGATGAAGGTCCACCAGAAAGAATGATTGCCGCTGGATTACGCGCCAAGATTTCATTAACAGGCATAGAAGAAGGAACGATTTCGCTGTAAATATTTGCTTGCCGAACTCGGCGAGCAATTAATTGCGCATATTGCGCGCCAAAATCAACCACTAAAACGTGGTTACTGCGGTTATTAATCAATGCCTATCCCCGATTTAAAACAATCTCAACTCTTTGGAACTCTTTTAGTTCTGAGTAACCACAAGTTGCCATCGCGCGACGTAGCGCGCCAAAAAGATTCATAGTTCCATCTGCAGAATGAGAGGGACCGAGAAGAATTTCCGATAGTGATCCAGTTGTTCCGACATGAACACGAGTTCCTCGTGGTAACTCAGCATGATGCGCCTCTGTTCCCCAGTGCCAACCGCGACCTGGCGCTTCTTCAGCGCGAGCAAGAGGCGAACCAAGCATTACTGCATCAGCGCCACATGCGATTGCTTTAGGAATATCACCGCTCTTACCAATCGATCCATCGGCAATCACGTGTACATAACGACCGCCTGATTCATCAAGATATTCACGGCGGGCAGCTGCAACATCAGCAACTGCAGTTGCCATGGGCACCGAAATTCCAAGAACTTGTCTTGTTGTATGAGCAGCGCCGCCACCGAATCCAACCAAAACTCCAGCAGCGCCTGCACGCATTAAATGAAGTGCGCTCTGGCTTGTGGCACAGCCACCAACAATTACTGGCACATCAAGTTCGTAGATGAATTTCTTTAGATTAAGCGGTTCGGTCTTATTTGAAACATGCTCTGCGCTAACAGTGGTTCCACGAATAACAAATAAATCTACGCCGGCATCAATTACAGTTTTATGAAATTCAGCTGTTCGTTGCGGTGAGAGCGCACCCGCAACTGTCACACCCGCAGCACGGATTTCCGCAATCCGCTCCTTAATTAGTTCTGGTCTAATCGGCGCCTTATAAAGTTCTTGCATACGAGCAGTTGCTTGCTCTGCTGGAATCGAGGAAATTTCGCCAAGTGGAATTTTGGGATTTTCGTAGCGGGTCCATAGACCTTCTAAATTAAGAACTCCCAGACCGCCAAGTTGGCCAATTGCAATCGCGGTTTCTGGCGATACAACTGAATCCATCGGAGCTGCGAGTAGCGGTAGATCAAATTTGTAGGCATCAATCTGCCAAGAGAGCGAGGTATCTTGTGGTTCGCGCGTTCTTCGCGATGGCACAATCGAAATATCATCAAATGAGTAAGCGGTTCGGGCTCGTTTACCTTCGGAGATCTCAATATCGACCATGGGTACTAGTTTCCCTTACCTCTTGATGAACCTGGGTAATTCGGTGCTTCAGATACATCGAATACATCATGCGGATGGCTCTCTTGCAAGCCAGCGCTAGTAATTTGAATTAAACGCCCACGCTTTTGCAGTGCAGAAATATCTTCAGCGCCGGCGTAACCCATTCCAGAGCGCAACCCACCGACTAATTGGTGAACAACATCTGCGACTGGTCCGCGATATGCAACTTTTCCTTCAATGCCTTCTGGAACTAATTTATCTTCAGATAGAACATCATCTTGCATATATCGATCTTTTGAATATGACTTGGTTTCGCCACGGGATTGCATTGCGCCAAGTGAACCCATTCCACGGTATCGCTTAAATTTCTTTCCGCCACTTTCAATTAGTTCACCCGGTGATTCATCACAACCTGCCAACAATGAACCGAGCATGACTGAATCGGCACCAGAGACAATTGCCTTTGCAATATCGCCAGAATATTGGAGTCCTCCGTCGGCAATTAATGGAACATCTGCCTTCTTACATGCTTTGGCAGCTTCCATGATTGCCGTAATTTGTGGCACGCCCACGCCGGCAATTACTCGGGTTGTGCAGATTGACCCCGGACCAACTCCGACTTTGACTGCATCAGCGCCAGCATTAATCAGCGCTTGTGCGCCAGCACGGGTAGCAACATTTCCACCGATTATTTCTTGATCTGAATAACTGTTCTTAATTCGTTCGATGGCATCTAAGACTGCGCGGTGATGACCATGAGCTGTATCTACGACAATTACATCAACGCCAACTTCAATTAATTCTTGCGCACGCTTAAAGCCATCATCACCAACACCGACGGCTGCTCCAACAATCAACCCTGCGCCCTTAACTAATTTGGCATGTGTAACTTGCTCTTCAATTGCAAGGTTTCGATGGATGATTCCAATTCCGCCAAGTTTTGCCATCGCAATTGCCATTGCAGATTCGGTCACCGTATCCATCGCCGCTGAAATCAATGGGATATCAAGGCTGATCCGCCTTGTTAGAGATGTCTTTGTAGCGACTTCGGATGGAACAACTTCTGAGGCATCTGGAAGAAGGAGGACATCATCATAAGTCAGGCCCAACATTGCGACTTTCTCGTTGAGCGCTTCTGCCATACCGAAACCTTAATGGGTCGGGTAATTAAGCTCCAACTGCCCGCATAATCTCCTCGCAGGCTTCTACTAAATCATCAACTAAAACCGCACTCTTTGGACAGTTATTGCCCCAACCAGGACCACCAATAACAACACGAGGTGCTGGTCTAATTGCAGGTATCTCTGCGAGCAGATCAACATCACCATTCTTATTTAATTGCGCCCAGAGAAATACTGCAGGTGGCGCCGATTTCTTTACAACCGCGCTTACAGCCTCAATCGGAGTTCGCGCACCTAGAAATTGTGTCTGAATATTTCGCTCCGAGAGCGCAGCTGCAAGGGCATAAAGTGGCAATGAATGCATCTCTTCACCAACGCAGGCCAGCAATACTGGGCGATCATTTAATGGATTTTTGATTTCATTATTATTTTCATTTAGCAATCGCTTGATAATTTCACTTACCAGATGTTCAGTCTCGATGCCGGTTCCCTGATCAGCCCATTCATCACCGAGCATTATTAATAATGGAACTAGGACTTCATTCCAGGTATTTGCTACTCCACTTGCTCTTACTTCAGCTCGCAATAACTCCTCAATAAAGGTTCGATCATAAGCACGTGCCGCTCGGATCAGAGTTTCAACTAACTCTTCACGAACTGTGATCTCGCGACTAATAGCTTGCGTTACGTTTTCAGATTGTCCAGAAAATTCCAACGCGCGCTCTGCGGCTTCGGCTGGCGATACGCCAGAGATAACCAACTTACGCATCAAAGTTAAGCGAGCTAAATCAATTGAGTTATATCTACGGTGTTCACCAGTTGTATGTTCAGATGGGCCAAGACCATATCTGCGGTCCCAAGTCCTAAGTGTGGCTGGCGCGACCCCGAGGCGACGAGCCACTGCGGCTACGGTCAGGGATTCCCCCACCAAGTTCTGCGCCATAGGCGAATCCTGCGCCCAGTAACCATCTCCCGCATCTTGAAATGACCGGAATCACCAAATAGGTACTTGAACAACTTATGGCGCGATTGTATGGTTCAACCATGACAGAGATGACCCGCTTACCAAAGCCAGTGGCAAGTAACTGGGAATGGCAGTACGAGGGCGCCTGTCGAACTCTGCCCACTGAGATGTTCTTCCATCCTGATGGCGAGCGTGGACCGCGTCGCAAAGCGCGCGAGGTAGCGGCGAAAGCGGTCTGCGCAACCTGTCCAGTAATAGCTCAGTGCCGAGCACATGCCTTGGCAGCACAAGAGCCTTATGGAATCTGGGGTGGCTTAACTGAAGATGAGCGCCTTGAGATCATCAGCAAGGCGACTCGCCAAAACGTAAGTTATATCGCTTAAGTAACCTCGCCTGGCTTCTGGCGCAAGCTAATCACTGTTGTTACTGCAAGTGCCGAAATTATTACGCCGAGCGATACTGCAAGTGATACATGTGGGATCTTGTAGCCAAAGGCTTCGTGAATACCAATGCCATGTAGCGCTTCAATAATAAATTTGATTCCAATAAAGCCAAGAACAATTGAAAGTCCTTTAGATAGATAAACCAATCGCTTCAAAAGAATTCCAACCAAGAAATAGAGCTGGCGAAGTCCCATCAAGGCAAAGGCATTTGCCATAAAGACAATGTAGGGATCGCGGGTAAGGCCAAAGATTGCCGGAATCGAATCAAGTGCAAATAGCAAATCGGTGGTGCCAAGGGCAACTAATGCAAGTGAGAAGGTAGAGAGTCCGCGCTTGCGAAGCGCAGTAATGATTCGGTTTTCTTGCCATTCATCTTCTTCAGGATCTTCAGTAATTAGTTTGTAAGCAGTCCAGAGCAGAATTGCACCGAAGAGGAAGAAGATGGCAACGAAGCGTTCCACAACGGCCGCGCCAACGATGATGAAGATTCCGCGCATAACCAACGCCATCAAGATTCCAAGTAAAAGTACTAGCTGTTCTTTTTCTTTCTCTATTTTAAGTCTGGTTAGAATTATTAAGAAGACAAATAAGTTATC
>JBJSWS010000035.1:0-607 GCA_046085985.1 Actinomycetales bacterium | reverse complement strand
CATCCTTTAATTCGGTAAGGTGAATGGAAGTTACCTTGGCATCTAGCGCGCCAAGTAGATCTTTCATCAAATCGTGGGTTAAAGGACGGGGCGGAGTTACGCCTTGCTGTGCGAAAGCTATTGAGGTTGCTTCGACAGCCCCAACCCATATTGGCAAGTATCTCGTACCGCCAATTTCACGTAACAAAACGATGGGTTGATTTGATGGCATCTCAACGCGGACGCCTATTACATCGAGTGCTTGAAAATTCATTTTGCGCGGTGAAGACCGGCACGTACTAAAGCTGCATGCAATCGCACCGACAACGATGCTATCTCTCGAGAAACTTCCTCAGCTCTTGCTTTTGAATCTGGATTTTTCTGACGTAGTAACGGAGTAATAACTTGTTCAACCAAGCCAACTTCTCGATCGGCAGCAGCCTTGAATGCACGCAGGTGGCGACCTTCAATTCCAAAAGCAGACAATTCTGCGACAACTTTCGCAATCATTAGTGAATCGCCATCGAAATAGCGTCCCTTAATTTCAATTAGTCCGTAGCTCTCGAGTTCAGCAAGTTGTTCATCAGATATATCAGAATTTCTTAGCAATTCTTCTCTCGATAAACGC
>JBJSWS010000034.1:0-779 GCA_046085985.1 Actinomycetales bacterium | reverse complement strand
CGGAAAATTTGCCTTCCGTTGCCTTCTTTATCGGAATACTAATTTGATCATTAAGGCGAATTTCAACTGCTGATTTTGCTAACCCTGCGCTTAAAGTTAGCGAAGAGAGCTTTGGTTCAATCGCTGGGCGAAGAATTTGCGGTCCATCTAGAAGCGCATAAGTGAAGTCATTAATTGGCCATTCACTACCAATTCCTACATTTGTTCCGTCAACAGAGATAGAACTTATCTCTCCCGAGCCATTTAAGATGTCAAACGATCTACCGGTTGATTCACCAAGAGCATGTTCCCGGCGGGCGGTATTAATTGGATTCTCTCGTAATTCAAAAGCAACAATAGAAAATGAGCCAAAATTAGAAACCGGCAGTTCAACAGTTCGAATTCCTGTTCCGCTTGCAGTTACCGATAGATGTGCACCAGATTCTGTGCGAAGCCAAATTATTAAATCAATTTCTCTTGCGATTCCAGAGGTATTTATGGTGAGTTTTCGACCAATCGGAAGCTCTATTCTTGGTTCATTCCAAGTTTTCTCTTCACCGGCTACTAGAAGATTTATTTCCTTTTCATCCCCAGATTTATTAATAAGAGTAGCAGTCGTTCTAATTGCCGGAATTGCTTTCGTATTGCTAGATAGCGATTCCAGCTTTGAGAGCGATCCAAGATCTAGCGGTTTATCAAGTGAAGGACCAATCTTTAATGTGAAGTCGAAAGGAACTTTGGCTGCTAGGGATTGCTTCCTTAACTCCTGAGTTCGGTCCAAATATTGATAACTTGAAAGA
>JBJSWS010000033.1:0-16291 GCA_046085985.1 Actinomycetales bacterium | reverse complement strand
GATATCTCAATCTGCTTCGCAGATTTCCCAACAGAAGCAATTGGAGTCACAACGCGTGCATATCGCCAACTAGGAATCGGTTATGCAAATCTTGGTGCGCTACTTATGGCATCGGGTCTTGCATATGATTCAGAAGGCGGTCGTGCACTTGCTGGATCGATTACATCATTAATGACTGGAACTTCTTATCGTCGTTCCGCAGAACTTGCTGGAATTGTCGGTCCATATGAAGGTTATGCAAGAAATGCAGCTGCTCATACTCGAGTAATGAAGAAGCATCAAGCGGCTTCACTCTCAGCAAAGCCAGTTTCAACGCTGGATCGAGATGTTTGGACTGAAGCCAATAAACAATGGGATAACTGCGTAGCTATCGGTGATAAGAATGGCTGGCGTAATGCCCAAGCATCAGTTCTAGCTCCAACAGGAACTATTGGTCTGATGATGGATTGCGATACAACAGGTATCGAGCCTGACTTCTCACTCGTTAAATTTAAGAAGCTAGTTGGCGGCGGCTCGATGCAGATCGTTAACCAGACGGTTCCACTTGCGCTTCGTAAACTGGGTTACACAGAAGAGACAATCGAAGCAATTATCGAGTACATCACAGCAAATGGACATGTGATTGATGCTCCTGGATTAAAGCCAGAACATTACGATGTTTTCGATTGCGCTCTTGGTACTCGCTCAATCGCTCCAATGGGCCACGTTCGAATGATGGCGGCTTGCCAACCATTCTTATCGGGCGCAATTTCCAAGACAGTTAATCTCCCAGAGAGCGCGACTGTTGAAGAAGTTGAAGAGGTTTATTACGAAGGCTGGAAGCTCGGTCTAAAAGCGATTGCGATTTATCGCGATAATTGCAAAGTCGGTCAGCCACTTTCTGATGCGAAAGCAACCAAGAAAGAGGAGAGCGCCGAAAGTGCAGCACCAACTCCGGCAACACGTAAGCGATTGCCAAAGTCTCGCCCAGCTCGTACCACTTCATTTGCAGTAGGTGGCGCAGAGGGTTACATGACAACCGGTACTTATGAAGATGGTCAACTTGGCGAAATCTTCCTAAAGCTCGGTAAACAAGGTTCAACACTTGCCGGTGTAATGGATGCTTTCTCAATTGCAGTATCTGTTGGCCTCCAATACGGAGTTCCACTAGAAACTTATGTGCAGAAGTTCACCAACTCACGATTTGAACCAGCAGGCATGACAGATGATCCAGATGTTCGCATGGCGCAATCGATGATGGATTACATCTTCCGTCGTCTTGCACTTGATTACCTGCCTTACGAAACGCGTTCTGCTTACGGAATTTATACTTCAGCAGAGCGCGCTAACGCCCTTGAAACTGGCGAATATGCACAGGTTGCAGAAGTTGCTCTTAAACCAGAGACTCCAAAAGCTGTCGTAAAACCAGTCGAAGTCAAGATTGAAGCTGCACCAACTCCACAGATTGGTTCATCAACTGAACTTCTGGAGAAGATTGCGGGCATAAAGTCTGATGCACCTCTGTGCGTAACTTGCGGAGTAAAGATGCGCGCATCAGGCGCATGTTATGTCTGCGAAGGCTGCGGTTCTACATCTGGCTGCAGCTAATCGAAAAGTACTTTCCAATTCTCATAAGGTCTCCTTATGAGTTTGGATCGAGTACGAAGCGCACTTGATGCAGCAGTAACTGCAATTAATGGCTCGCCACGCCCCGGTCAGATTGAAATGGCCGAGGCGGTGGCGAACGCCTTATCTGATAGACACCATCTACTAGTACAAGCCGGAACTGGTACCGGTAAATCACTTGCTTACCTTGTCCCAGCGCTAGTCCACGGTCGAAGAGTTTTAGTTGCAACTGCAACTTTGGCGTTACAGAGACAACTTGTAGAACGTGATCTTCCAAGAGTGCAAGATGCCCTCGAAAAGGAATTGAAAAGAGAGATCTCCTTTGCAGTTTATAAAGGAGTTGGTAATTATCTCTGTCTCCAGAAGATGAGTTTGGGTGAATCTAATCCAGATGGAGAAGTCTTAGTTGATATCTCAACGCTAGAAAAAGATGCAAAACGACTCCGAGAATGGGCGGCAAAGCCTGGTGTCTCCGGCGACCGAGATGATGCGCCTGAAGTTGACCGGAGAGTCTGGCTTGCAAGTTCTACTTCAGGAAGAGAATGTGTCGGGGCTGATCAATGTCAATTCGGAAGTGAATGTTTTGCTGTAAGAGCTAAAGCAAAAGCACAAGAGGCAGATATTGTTGTTACAAACCATACTTTGCTGGCAATCGAAATAGTGGATTCTCACCCGATTCTTCCAGAGCGAGATGCCATCATTCTTGATGAAGCGCATGAATTTATGGATCGCACAACACAGGCAGTAACTGAAGAGCTAACCGCTGGCAGATTAAGTCGAGCTGCAAATATGTTTAAGAAGCATATGCCTGGCAAGACAGCAGATTCATTTGCAAAATCTGCAGAGAATTTTGCCGACGCGTTAGCAGATTTCAGTGAAGATTTTCAAAGAAGCGGCGAAGAAGAGCGCCGACTTCAAACGCTGCCGGATCAACTCTTTGCACCGGTACGGAAAGTGAAAGAGGCAGCAGAAGCTGCCGTGGCAACGTTAAATGCCGATAGCGAAATTATTGATCCAGATTCAATAGCAGAAAGAGCCCGGGTTAAAGGCGCTATAAATGAGGTTAAAACTACGGCACAGAAATTACTCAAAGCCGGAGATGGATCAGTACTTTGGTACGAACCCAATTTTTCAACCTTATATCTGGCGCCCCTAGAAGTTTCCTCAGTCCTTCGTGAAAATCTTTTTTCAAAAACACCAGTAATTGCCACCAGCGCAACTCTTACTGTTGGAAAGAGTTTTGATGCAATTGCCCGCAGCTTGGGAATATCAAACCAAGAAATTGGCGAGGATTTGCAGGAAACCTCAACCAAAGATTCAGCTGCAGGAATCGATCCAACGAATGTGCAGATGCTCGATGTTGGATCGCCCTTTGATTTTGCAAGTCAGGGGATGCTCTATCTGCCCAGAAATATTCCAGAGCCTGGACGAGATGGGCCAAGTGACGAGGCCTTAACTGAATTAGGAGAACTTATCGATGCAGCTGGCGGAAGAACTCTGGCGCTATTTTCGTCTTGGCGCGGAGTTGAGATGGCAGATCTTCACCTGCGACGAGTACTCGCCGAATTGCCCATAAAGATAATCACGCAACGTCGTGGCGATAGCGCCGGATCACTGGTAGATAAATTTGCGGCAGACCCGACCTCAATTCTTCTAGGGACAATGAGTCTTTGGCAGGGAGTTGATGTTCCTGGACCTGCCTGCACCTTAGTTGCAATCGATCGAATTCCATTTCCAAGGCCAGATGACCCTGTTACATCTGCAAGAGCGAAGGAAATTGATGAGGCAGGTGGCTCTGGTTTTATGGAAGTTTCAATTCCAAGAGCAGCTCTACTGCTGGCGCAAGGGACGGGAAGATTAATTCGATCAATTGAAGATCGGGGAGTTGTTGCGATTCTTGACTCTCGGATTGTCACCCGTAGATACGGATCCATATTGTTAAATTCGATGCCACCACTATGGCGAACTAGTGATGGTCAAATAGTTCGTGAATCTTTAGGTAGATTAAATTCCCAATTTAGTTAATTTTTGTCGGATAACTGGCCAGCTTTTGGCAAAGCTGGGATGCAATTTTGAGTTTTCAACTTCCGAGATTTCAAACCAACGCAAATCTAACGTCTCGTGATTTAGCTCTGAAATTTGGGCATCTTCTGCCATAGTCGCAACTATTGTTTCGTAGCTCCATACCCCATGGTCATCAAGGTGTGAGAAGTGTGCAGTTACGTATTCAGCTTCGATTCCAATCTCCTCTCTGCTTTCACGAAGAGCCGCTTCAAGGGCATTTTCATGGGAATCTCTGGCTCCTCCTGGGATGCCCCAGGTATCACCGTTATGTACCCAATGCGCGCGATGTTGGAGCAAAACCAGACTCTCCTTTAACAGCAAGAGTCCAGCAGCGCCATGCAGCCCCCAGTGCCGTAGCCCGCACTGGCAATCTACCCAACCATCACCATCGCGAGCTGCCATAAGACCAAGTTTTGCACAGTTTGAATTTAAAAGTACTTTGAACTTGCTGCACAAACTATTTTCATCGAGTGCGGCGGATTGGTCTTATTCTCATAATTCTGCAGATCCTTTTATCCACGCAGGCAGTTGCAAAAGAATGTTTAGGAGAAACATGTATCGGAGTTTCTGCAAATGATAAGGATCATCTAGTTATCATTGTTGAAAAGGGAAAACCCGGTTCAAAAAGTAATTCCCCTTCCAAAACATCTAAACCACCTACAAAGCCTTCGCCGAAAAGGACGACCTGGATTCCATGGTTACCAAAACCGAAACCTAGCTTTACGCCAAAACCTAGGCCAAGTCAGAGCGCGAAGCCAAAGAAAATTGCCGCAATCTCTCTTGCTGATCGAGTTTCAAAGATGTTACCAAATGGCATCGTTTTAAATCAACCTACTAGCGGGATTTTGGTAAGAGAACCAGTTAATTTCATGACAACAATTCCGAGAGAGTTTCATACCGTAATAGTTTTGCTAGAAGTACCAATTCAGATCGACTTAAAGGCAAAGTACAAATGGGATTTTGGTGATGGCAAACAAATCGATAGCACCTTGCCAGGCTCCCCATATCCAGCCGGGACAATAAGACATAGCTATTCGAAGCCAGGTAAGCAAAAAGTAAGCCTGGAGATTCGCTGGAGTGGAGTTTGGCGGGCCGGAGCCATCTCTGCACCAATAGATGGGTCCATAACTCAACGCTTCAGCAAAGATATTGAAGTTTATCCCGCAGATACCAGAATCATTCGATAGTTATTAACAATTTTGAAGAATTAGCAAAAAAAGATTTTAGAAGCGCAGATGCTTCGCTTATGACAACCATAACAAACCCAATTGACTTGCTTGCTGTAGTTCCATTCTTAATTGGTTATGAACCTTCAAATTCCATAGTGCTAGTAGCGCTTGAAGCAGACGCACTTTCTGTAGCGCTGCGGATTGATTTCCCATCAGAACTAACACAGGAAGATGCCAGCGAATTAATCAAACGTCTTGGCAAAGTTGAAGAATTGTTAATGGTTTCCTATATCCCAGATGATTTATTGGATGTGAATCGAACTTTAAGTCCTCTCTTAGATGCAATCGCATCTGAAGATATAAAGATTCGAGAATCAATTATCGTGGTTGCCGGACGGTGGCGATCTCTGGTCTGCCAAGATCAGCAATGTTGTCCAATCGAAGGTTCGCCGATGCCAGAGTTATCGATCTCAAGAGTTGCTGCAGAAGAAATCTCCCAGGGAAAGTTAATGCCATTTTCTTCTTTGGCAGCTATGCAGGATTCGCTCCGCAGCGAACCAGACTTGGCTATCGCAAATGCAGCTAAGAGCACGCGACCAATTGATTATTCTTCGGACCCCACCTTTGAACAAAGAGAAGGCGCAAACTCACTTCTAGATTTTCTTCAAGATTTTCGAGCAGCAAGAATTTCTCATGACAAAGTTTTGGTAGGCGTAGTTCTCGCACGTTTGCGAGATCTTCAAGTAGGAGATTTTGCATTGGGAATCATGAATGACGAGGATTCTGAGCTTTACTTCGATGCCTGGCGCTGGTTGATGAAGGTTGCCCCAAGTGGATTCGTCGCAGCCCCAGCAACCCTCTTCGCTGTGGCATGTTACGAACGTGGGGATGGAGCCTTGGCAAACCTAGCTCTGGCCAAGGCGCGCCAAGATCAACCAAATTATGCAATGGTCGAATTATTGGCAAAAGTTTTTACTAGCGGACAGCCACCCCGATTATTCAAGGAATTGAGAGCGCAGTTACACCCCAAAGTTTGCCAAGCGCTCTTCTCGGGTAGCATGCCGGCGTGAACATTGGCGTTCCTAAGGAAATCAAAAATAACGAATTTCGCGTCGCTATAACTCCAGCCGGAGTTAAAGAATTTGTAAATAATGGACACTCAGTCTTTATCGAGACAAATGCCGGCACTGGCTCTGCAATCTCTGACTCCGATTACCAAGCGGTCGGTGCAACAATCTTAGAAAGCGCGGATGAAGTTTGGCAGAAAGCCGATCTCATCCTTAAGGTCAAGGAGCCAATCGCGGCGGAATATTCGCGAATGCGTAAAGATCAAGTGCTCTTTACATACCTGCATTTAGCAGCCTCCAAAGAATGTACCGATGCCCTTATTGCAAGCGGCATAACTGCAATCGCTTATGAAACTGTTGAAGTAAATGGGACCTTGCCACTTCTTGCACCAATGAGCGAAGTAGCCGGACGTATGGCAGCGCAAGTTGGCGCAACCGCTTTGCAACGCAGTAATGGTGGGCGTGGTGTCCTACTTGGTGGAGTGCCTGGTGTGCGGCCCGGAAAAGTTCTAGTTATCGGTGGTGGAACCGCCGGACTTGCCGCCGCAACAATCGCTCACGGAATGCGCGCCGATGTAACAGTTGTGGATACCAATCAGAAAAGATTGAGTGAAATAGATCAATTATTTAATGGCACGGTTAAGACATTGATGTCGAGTTCTCACACAGTCGAACAAGAAGCGTTAGATTCCGATCTTGTCATTGGCGCAGTTCTTGTCCATGGAGCAAAAGCGCCAAAATTGATATCTAATGAATTGGTCAAACGCATGAAATCTGGCTCCGTGCTAGTTGATATAGCAATTGATCAAGGTGGCTGTTTCGAAGATTCCCGTCCAACGACACACGCAGAACCAACTTTTAAGGTTCATGAATCTATTTTCTACTGTGTTGCCAATATGCCAGGAGCAGTGCCTTTCACCTCGACGTATGCGCTTTCAAATGCCACTCTCAAATATGCCTTGGCGCTTGCAAACCACGGCTGGCAAGAAGCGTTACGTAAAGATGCATCTCTTGCGCTGGGGTTAAATGTTCATCAAGGGCAGATTTATTATGAAGCGGTTGGCCAGGCGCACTCTCTGCCAACTAAAAAGTGGACTTTTTAGCAACACTTTTCTAGAGTCAGCACAGGTCACGAGTTCCAGATTTCAGCCCCGGCTTACTGGACGGCAACCCTCCACCGCGGTGGGGTGCTCCGGGTGATGACCTGGTCGACAAAAGTCGACAAGCGCGGGCCTTTAGCGGTCCAGCGTATTTGGACTATAGAAAGGTCAGTTATGAAAAAACTTCGTTTCATTCCATTTTTACTTGCGGCGCTCTTGCTTGCATCCTGTTCATCTGATGATGGCGGATCGGCTGCTGGCGGAAGTACTGATTGCACAGCCGATGCACTTCAAACCGTTGAGGCTGGCGTTTTAACAATTGCAACCGGTGAACCTGCTTACTATCCCTGGGTAATTGATGACAAACCTGAATCTGGCGAGGGTTTTGAAGCTGCAGTCGCATATGCAGTTGCTGCCGAACTAGGTTACGAACCATCTGCAGTTAAGTGGATTCGCACCACATTTGATGCCGCTATTGCACCAGGAGCGAAGAATTTCGATTTCAATCTACAGCAGTATTCAATTACTGATGAGCGTAAGCAAGTCGTTGATTTCTCATCGCCTTATTACAAGTCAAATCAAGCAATTGTCTCTTTCAAGGGCAGCAAACTTGAAGGAATTACAACTTTGCAGGGAATCAAAGATTCCGGTGCAAAACTTGGCGCCGCAGTTGCAACAACTTCACTTGATGTAATCGAGAGCAATCTTGGTCTTAAGGCACAAGTATTTAACGACAATGCCGCCGCTGTAACTGCACTAAAGAATAAGCAGATTGATGGATTGGTAGTTGATCTACCTACTGCCTTCTACTTATCAGCGGTCGAGGTCCCAAATGGCATTATCGTTGGCCAGATTGATGGAAGCGATGCTGGCGATCAAGGCTTTGGTCTCCTTCTTGCGAAAGATAGTCCAGTAACGTCATGCGTTTCTAAGGCTGTCGATGCTATTCGAGATAACGGAACTCTTGACCAGATAACCAATCAATGGTTGGCAGATTCAGCCGGAGCTCCAGTACTTAGCTAATGTCAGAATCAAATGGGCGCAGAATTGGTGACAGTTCTGCGCCCGCTCCATATGATTTCGGAGGAACCTGGCAACCGAGCGCTATTGAGTCTTCAAGAAGAGCCGCCCGCCGCCGCCGAAATCGTAAAAATGTATTTATCGCGGCTTTTTCGAGCCTCTTAGTAATAGGAACATTAGTTGTTGTTTTAATTACTTCTCCAGGTTGGATTACCTTACGAGATACATTCTTTAAATGGGCATATGGTGTTGAAGTATTGCCAAAAATAATTCTGGGCTTTGGCGCAAATGCAATGTTGACTTTAATTGCGGGCACCAGCGTTGCCTTAATTGGTTTACTTCTAGCGCTAATTAGAACTTCACGATCGCCTGCCTTAACGCCATTTAGATTCTTAGCGATGGTCTATGTTGATGTCTTTCGCGGAATACCTATGCTCCTAGTCATTCTCCTAGTGGGATTTGGAATACCTGCACTGCAATTACGTGGCGTAACAAATAATGTCCTGATTCTCGGAACAACTGCTGTGATTATTACCTATTCAGCATATGTGGCAGAGGTGATTCGTAGCGGAATTTTGACTATCCATCCCAGCCAGCGCGCTGCTGCGCGATCACTTGGTTTGAGTCATTTTCAGACGTTGCGCCATGTCGTTCTGCCACAAGCGCTAAAGCGGGTCACACCGCCATTATTAAATGATTTAGTTGCCCTTATTAAAGATACGGGACTCGTTTCTATTTTGGGCGTAACTGATGCAATTCGTGCTGCTCAGATTCAAACTTCTAAATCCTTTAATTACACACCGTATGTAATGGCTGCCTTAATTTTCTTAGCCGTCACAATTCCTTTGACAAGAGCCACTGATCGATTATTGCGAAACTCTCTGGAGCGTCAGAATGCTCAGGGTCAAGCATGAGCTCGCTAGTTCTAAGAGTCGAAAAACTTCGTAAGACTTTCGGTGAAGAGGTTGTCCTACAAGACATTACCTTTTCGGTTACAGAACATACTGCCACGGTATTCATTGGCTCATCCGGCAGTGGAAAATCAACTTTATTACGCTGTATCAACCTTCTTGAAAGTATCGATGATGGCGTTATTAAATTAGACGGTTTGGATATCTCTGCAGTTGATGTAGATCCTGATGAAGTTCGAAAGAAATTAGGGATGGTTTTTCAAGCTTTTAATCTATTTCCACATATGACTGTTCTGGAAAATATCGTTCTGGCGCCAATCAAGGTCCAAGGTATTTCCAAAGATGTAGCGGTGGAGGATGCCTTTAAATTGCTCGATCGCTTTGGCTTACGGGACAAGGCAGATCAGTACCCTGATCGATTAAGCGGTGGACAACAACAACGGGTTGCGATTATCCGCTCGCTAGCACGCCATCCAAGATTGCTTCTTCTAGATGAGGTGACCAGCGCGCTCGATCCTGTTCTTGTAAATGAGGTTCTAAGCACGGTTCGTGATTTAAAGCGCGAAGGAATGACAATGGTCCTTGCCACCCATGAGATGGGCTTTGCTAAGCAGGTTGCCGATGAAGTCTGTTATCTCCATAACGGGAAAATCCTTGAATGGGGAAGGCCCGATGAGATTCTTGAAGAGCCAAAACTCCCAGAGACGAGGGATTTCATCAAAAGAGTCCACGAAGCCGGTCGGCTTTAGGGTTTCGCACTCTAAAAAGGTGCATTTCTACCTGTGGACAATTTATAATATAGCCATAGCCATCGGACCTGATGGCGGTTCGCTAGTGAATCACTAGCAGAAAAGCAAAGGAATATTTGTGCCTGTATCTCGTGCGCCCAAAAAAGCCGGTAAGTCGGTGGTTTCAAAGAAGAGCGCCTCGAAGAGTACAAAAAAGAGCGCAAGTAAATCTGCAAAAGATAAGAAAAAGAGCGCAGGGCCAAGACTTTTTCCAACAAAGGCCGAACTTGAAGCAATGAAAGCAGCGCGTGAAGCTGCTCCTGTTACAAAATCAAAATCTGGCCCAAGATTATTTCCTTCAAAAGCTGAACTTGAGGCAATGCGAAATGCAAGTGCGAAAGTAGCTCCGACAAGTACCTCAGTAATAGAAAAAGGTTCGCCAAAGAAGGTAAAGATTGATGGCGAAGAAGTTGAGCTCGAAGAAGTTGAATTAGAAGATTTAGAGAAATTAGTTTCGGAGACTCCAGAAGAGGGCGCAGATCAGCAATCTGATGTTCGCGTCGTTAATTTAACGGAAGAGGCAAAGCAAGAAGAGGGCGAATTCACCCTAAAAGACTCTGAAGAAGATGATGCTCCGCCTCAAACTGTCTTAACGGCAGGTGCAACAGCTGATCCTGTTAAGGATTACTTAAAACAGATCGGAAGAGTTGCGCTTCTTAATGCGGAGCTCGAAGTTGAACTTGCAATGCGTATCGAAGCCGGGTTATTCGCCGAAGAGCGTTTGAACTCTGGTGAAAAGTTAGAACGCTCCTTAAAGCGCGATCTCGAGCACATTGCCCATGATGGCCGTAGAGCGAAGAATCATCTACTTGAAGCGAACCTCCGTCTTGTTGTCTCTCTTGCAAAGCGCTACACGGGGCGCGGAATGCTCTTCTTGGACCTGATTCAAGAAGGAAATCTTGGTCTAATTAGAGCGGTAGAAAAGTTTGATTACACAAAGGGTTATAAGTTTTCAACTTATGCAACTTGGTGGATTAGGCAAGCTATTACTCGTGCGATGGCCGATCAAGCACGAACCATTCGTATTCCAGTTCATATGGTTGAAGTCATCAACAAGTTGGCTCGCGTACAACGTCAAATGTTGCAAGATTTAGGTCGCGAACCGACTCCAGAAGAGCTTGCTAAAGAACTAGATATGACCCCAGAAAAAGTTGTGGAAGTTCAAAAGTATGGTCGCGAGCCAATTTCGCTACATACTCCACTCGGTGAAGAGGGCGACTCTGAATTTGGTGATCTGATTGAAGATTCTGAAGCAATCGTTCCAGCCGATGCCGTGTCTTTCACGCTATTACAAGAGCAGTTACATTCAGTTCTAGATACGCTCTCAGAACGTGAAGCCGGCGTTGTTGCCATGAGATTTGGCCTTACAGATGGGCAGCCGAAAACACTGGATGAAATTGGCAAGGTTTACGGCGTAACTCGTGAACGTATCCGTCAGATTGAGTCGAAGACGATGTCAAAGTTACGTCACCCATCGCGCTCCCAAGTACTTCGTGACTACCTAGACTAAGGAATCATAAATGGAAGAAAGAGCAAAGATTTTCGTCAAACCAAATGGATCAATTCGCGTAACCGGAAAAGTAGATTTTGTTGATAGCGAAGGAAAAGTTCTAGAGACGAAAGAGAATTTCTCGCTCTGCCGCTGCGGTCATTCAAAGGAAAAACCGTTCTGCGACGGATCTCATCGAGATGCTGGCTTCCAGGGCTAACTCTTCACTTTGGGCAGAATCTGCTCGGCAGCTAGATACAAAAGAATTAGCTGGTAATAAAGATTTTGATATCGCAATTATTGGCGGGGGATTCTCGGGCCTTTGGACGGCTTACCATTTAAATCAATTCGATAAATCGCTGCGCATCGCGATATTTGAAGCACATGAGATTGGTTTTGGTGCCAGTGGCAGGAATGGCGGCTGGGCCTCTAGTGAATATCCGGTTACTAAGAATTCTCTTGTAAAGCGACATGGCGAAATGAAAACCACCCAGCTCTTTGAAGCGCTTGATCAATCAATTGATGAAATTGGTAAGTTTGCAAGAAAGCATGCTCCAAATGCTGGATTTGTGAAATCTGGAAGTCTTTATTTTTCGCGAAACCACGGCCAATTAGCAAGATTAAGAGCTAAGAGTTCTAGTAAAGATTGGTTATCAGCCAAAGAATTAAAAGAATTTATCAATATTAATGGCGCCTTGGGTGGAACTTTTGATCCAAGCTGTGCGACGGTCCATCCTTTTGAATTACTTCAAGGATTGGCTAGATATCTAATAGAAAGAAGAGTTGCAATCTATACTCATTCTTGGGCTACTCAAATTCCGGGCGGATTACTAGTAAATAGTTTTAGAATCAAAGCCCCAAAGGTAATTCAAGCAACTGAGGTTTATGGCCAAGCAAATCGAGAGTTCATTCCTCTGTATTCTCTAATGATTGCTACTGAACCACTTTCTAATAAAATTTGGAAGGAGATTGGAAATCGCGAGCGCTTTACTTTTGCAGAGAATGCCCATGTAATTAATTATGCCCAACGCACAGTTGATAACCGACTTGCAATTGGCGGAAGAGGCGCCAGCACTCCTTATCTTTCTAAATTAAAAGATGCTAAAGAGCAGACAAAAAGTGTCCACAACCGTTTAAGAAATTTAGCGCTTTCCTGGTTTCCGATTTTGGAGAATTCGAAATTTACTCATTCTTGGGGTGGGGCGGTAGCAATCACTAGAAATTGGGAGCCTTATCTTCAATATGATCGCAAGCTTGGGTTTGGCAGGTTAGGCGGTTACGCTGGAGATGGCGTCACCATGAGTTACCTAGCAGGAAAGATCATGGCAGCAGAAGTGTTAGACAGAAAACTGGATCTTCGAAATTTGCACTTTGTTAATCAACCGATCAAAAAGTGGGAGCCAGAGCCGCTTCGATACATTGCAGTAAACAGTCTGGTGCAACTAAGTAATCTTGCTGACTTTGAAGAATCGAAGAGTGGTAAACCGAGTTTGCTAAATAAAGTTATCGAGCCGCTGATTCTTCGTTGATTCGATCAGTCTCATCTTGAATGCGTAACGCCTTTGAAGCAAGGCTCTCTTGATACTTTTTCGCGTGGTGACCGCAGAAAAGAAGTTCAAAACCATTTGGCATGACAGCGCGTACATATGCTTGGGCGCCACAGCGGTCACAACGATCTAAAGCGTTGAGCGGAGCGGAGTCGAGCACGATGTTCTCTGTCATATTCCTGCCTTTCGTTGGTAGGGGAACATCAAACCATCTTCTCTTTATTCCCGGCTCGCGAAATTAATGTTTTTTCATAAATTCTCTGTTATTTCATGAGATTATCGACAAAATCTCAGTACTTGCGGCGCGGAAACCACTTATGTGGGAGCGCGACAGATACCCTTCGCCGTCGTGGCAGATAAAGATTCGCGTTCCGTTGAAACCTCCTATACCGCTAAGGATTTATCAGTCCTTGAAGGATTAGATGCAGTTCGTAAGCGTCCAGGTATGTATATCGGCTCAACCGATGGACGTGGTCTCATGCACTGCCTATGGGAAATAATTGATAATTCCGTTGACGAAGCGCTTGCTGGTCATTGTAAGAAAATTGAAATCAATTTGGAAAAAGATGGGTCAATTGAAGTTCATGATGACGGTCGAGGCATTCCAATTGATAAGGAACCTAAGACCGGTTTAACAGGCGTTGAAGTCGTCATGACGAAACTTCACGCTGGTGGAAAATTTGGCGGTGGTTCGTACGCAGCAACAGGTGGACTACACGGAGTTGGAGCTTCCGTTGTAAACGCTTTGGCGTCAAGACTTGATGTAGAAGTTGATCGCGACGGCAAAATTTACTGGATGAGTTTTAAAAGAGGCGTTGCCGGAATATTTGATGGAGATGGCCCGAATGCAGATTTTGAACCAAAGTCTGGATTGCGAGTTATAGGAAAAGTCTCTGCCAAAATAACTGGTACTCGAATTAAGTGGTGGGCTGATAAACAGATCTTTATTAAAGACTCTCAATATGACATAGAAGAGATTTATACTCGTGCAAGACAAACTTCGTATCTGGTTCCAGGTTTAACTCTTGTAGTTAATGATAAACGTACCAAAGAAAAGACGAGTGAAACGTTTATTCATAAAGGTGGAATCTCCGAATACTGTAATTTTATCCAGCCTGATCAATCTGTTGGCGATGTAATTCGTCTAACTGGTACCGGCCATTATCAAGAAACTGTCCCAGTCTTGGACGACAAAGGTCACCTTGAGCCGCGCGAAGTCGAACGGGATATGGATGTAGATATTGCCGTTAAGTGGGGAAATGGTTACGAAAACACAATTAGATCCTTTGTAAATATCATTGCTACACCCAAGGGCGGTACCCATGTACAAGGTTTTGAGCGAGCCTTAACCAAGAGTTTTAATGAGTTTCTTCGTTCAACTGGAACCTTAAAGAAGAACGAACCTGATGTGATTAAAGATGACATCCTCGAAGGAATGACCGCAGTTGTAACTGTGCGAATGCAGGAACCGCAATTTGAGGGCCAGACTAAAGAGGTACTTGGTACTCCGGCAGTCGCCAAAATCGTTCAGCAGGTAGTCAATGATGAGCTAAAGAGATTCTTCACATCATCAAAGCGAATCGATAAAGCTAATGGTCGTCTGGTACTGGAGAAGGTTGCAAATGCCGCCCGTACCAGAATTTCTACTAGAGCACATAAAGAGTTGCAGCGTAGAAAAAATGCGCTGGAAAGTTCTTCGCTGCCAGCCAAACTTTCTGATTGCCGCTCTGAAGACGTTTCAAGAACTGAACTTTTCGTAGTCGAAGGTGAATCTGCTCTCGGAACAACCAAGGCTGCGCGAAATTCTGAATTTCAGGCGATACTTCCCCTTAGGGGAAAGATATTAAATGTTCAAAAAGCCTCTCTCTCGCAGATGCTTGATAACGCTGAGTGTGCAGCGATCATCCAAGTAATTGGAGCCGGTTCTGGAAAATCATTCACACTTGATGACGTGCGATATGGGCGAATAATTTTGATGTCAGATGCCGATGTCGACGGTGCGCACATTAGGTGTCTACTTCTGACTTTAATTTATCGATACATGCAGCCATTAATTGAAGATGGTCGAGTATTTGCAGCAATTCCACCGCTACATCGAATTGAAGTTCTGGGCTCTGGCGGAAAGAAAGGCGAAGTTCACTATACGTATTCAGATGATGAGATGAAGAAACTTCTTGGAGATTTGAAGAAGCAAGGCAAGAAATGGCGAGAGCCTATCCAGCGCTACAAAGGCCTTGGCGAGATGGATGCAGATCAGTTGCGCGAAACCACGATGGATCCGGCACATAGAACATTACGAAGAATCACCATCAAAGATGGCGCCGAAGCCGAGAAACTATTCGAGCTTCTGATGGGAAATGAAGTTGCGCCTCGTAAAGATTTTATTTCTGCTGCCGATGTTGATCGAGAGCGGATTGACGCTTAAGCAATAATTGTACGTCGAGGAGTTGCGTACTTTTCAGCTACATCTCTGAATTCTTCTGCGACTTTCTTGCGAAGTGCTTCATCACTCTTGAGCAGAGCGGTAAGGGTCGAAATCTCAGATTTAAGTGATTTCTGCTCACTATCTAATTCGATCTTGGAAATCTTGGTTAGGCGTCGCAGCGGCATATCAAGAATATGAGTTGCTTGCTCATCCGTTAATTTAAAAGCCTTTATAAGCGCTGCTTTCGCTTCAGCCGCATCCTCGCTGCCTCGAACAATCTTTACAACTTTATCGATATCTAAAATAGCTTTGAGAAGTCCATCTACCAAATTGAGTCGGGCGGTAGCTTTCTCTTTGCGGAACTTTGAGCGTCTTGTTACTACTTCGATTCTGTGCGCAATAAATACTTCAAGGAGTTCTTTTAGTCCAAGAGTTTTGGGTTTTCCATCTACGAGAGCGACGGCATTAATCGAGAATGCATCTTCAAGGGGCGAGAGCTTATATAGATTCTCAAGGACCTTCTCTGGTTCATAACCATTCTTTACTTCAACAACCACCTTCGTACCATTTTGACCATCGGTGAGGTCGATGATGTCTGATATTCCCTGAATCTTCTTGCTCTTAACTAGATCGCTAATTCGTTCAACAATTTTTTCCGGGCCAATATTGAATGGCAATTCGGTGATGGTGATTCCTTGCTTACGAGTCGAAACCTTTCCAATCTCAGATTTAGCGCGAACTTTAAAGGCACCTTTACCGCTCTGGTAGGCATCTAGCACGCCTTCCTTGCCGATCAATGTGCCACCTGTTGGAAAATCTGGTCCAGGCACAATTTTCATCAATTGTTTTACTGTCGCATTCGGATTTTCAATCAAATGAATCGCAGCCGTGACAACTTCGCCTAAATTGTGAGGCGCCATATTTGTTGCCATGCCCACGGCGATACCAGTAGCGCCATTGACCAATAGATTTGGGAATGCAGCAGGAAGTACGAGCGGTTCCAAGATTTGGCCATCATAATTTGCGCCAAAGTCGACGGTATTTTCATCAACTTCATTTACCATCATTAAAGATGCATTTGCCAATCGAGCTTCGGTGTAACGCAT
>JBJSWS010000032.1:0-1901 GCA_046085985.1 Actinomycetales bacterium | reverse complement strand
TACGCTTATTTACTATCGCGCAACATCTCCGCCAGCAAAAATGCCAACTCAAGCGATTGAGTATGGTTGAGGCGCGGATCGCACGCTGATTCGTAACGTGTCGCCAAATCATCGTGAGAAATTTCAGAACCCCCGCCAACGCACTCGGTTACATCATCCCCAGTTAGTTCAATGTGTATTCCGCCAGGATGTGTTCCCAATTTGTTATGAACTTCAAAGAAACCGCGAACTTCTTCGAGAACATCATCAAAACTTCTGGTTTTGTATCCAGTTGGAGATTCATAAGTATTCCCATGCATAGGATCGCAAACCCAGAGCACTTTACGACCACTCTTGGTTACGGTATCTATCAGAGTCGGCAAGATACTTCGAATATTTTTTGCCCCCATCCGAGTGATGAAGGTGAGCCTTCCTGGCTCATCATCTGGATTTAAAGCATTGATTAGATCAATTACTTCAGTCGGTGAAGTCTTAGGTCCAAGCTTCACGCCAATCGGATTCTTAATCTTTTTCGCAAAATCAATATGTGCCGCATCAAGTTGTCTAGTACGTTCGCCGATCCAAAGGAAATGCGCTGATACGTCGTAAGGCAGATCGGTTCGAGAATCAATGCGAGTAAGCGCTTTTTCGTACTCCAGTATCAGTGCTTCATGTGAAGAATAGAAATCCACGGTCTTAAACTCTTCCGGGTTTATTCCAGCAGATCTCATGAAATCTAGTGCACGACCAATTTCTTTTGCCATTGCTTCGTAACGTGGGCCAACTATTGAATCTTTTATAAATCCTTTGTTCCATTCATGTACTAATCGAAGATCTGCAAATCCGCCTTGAGTAAAAGCGCGTACCAGATTAAGTGTTGCCGACGAAGTGTTATAAACTTTTAATAGTCTCGTTGGATCAGGAGTTCTTCCCGCTTTCGTAAATTCCAGATCATTTACTGCGTCTCCACGGTAAGCAGGTAATTCAATATCGCCACGCTTTTCAAAATTATTGCTACGGGGTTTTGCAAATTGACCCGCCATTCGACCAACTTTTATGACAGGCATACTGGCACCGTATTGAAGAACCGCTGCCATCTGGAGAATGGTCTTAATGCGATTCCTGATCGAATCTGCCGTTGCGGCAGCAAAAGTTTCCGCGCAATCACCACCTTGTAACCAGAATGCTTCACCAGAGGCGGCTTGCGCTATCTTCTTCTTTAGATTGTCACATTCGCCAGCAAAAACAAGTGGCGGCAGTTGGCGTAATTCCTGGACGACTTCAGTTAACTTCGCTTTATCTGGCCACTCTGGCTGCTGATGTGCAACAAGTGTCTCATTAAAGAGATTATCAATTTTTGAGGAAGTCATCATTGGTTAAGGGTAGAGAATCCGGTAGCAATCTCGCTAATTGATTTTCTAGCCGAAGAAGACTTCAGCTTCAGCCAATAAGCGAGGATCAACTGTCTTCAACTTATCTGTTGCTGAGGCAAGCGGAACTCGAGCGATTTCGGTTCCGTGTAAAGCAACCATCTTGCCCCAGTCGCCTTCATGGGCGGCAGTTATGGCATGCACGCCAAATCGAGTCGCAAGTACGCGATCAAAGGCGGTCGGGGTACCTCCGCGTTGAATATGACCAAGAATCGAGGTTCTGGCTTCCGCGCCAGTTCTAGATTCAATTTCTTTTGCAAGCCATTCGCCAATTCCGGAGAGCTTTACGTGGCCAAATGAATCAAGCGAAGTATCTTTGGTAACAATAGTTCCATCTTTAGGTAAGGCGCCTTCTGCTACAACAATGATTGGCGCATACGACTGCTCAAAGCGCGACTCAACGTATTTGCAAACTTTTTCAATATCGAAGGGCACTTCTGGAATCAAGATACAAGAGGCGCCACCTGCCATGCCTGAGTGAAGCGCAATCCA
>JBJSWS010000031.1:0-1203 GCA_046085985.1 Actinomycetales bacterium | reverse complement strand
CTTAGCAGGTGGCAGAGAAACATGAATTACGCGAGAAAGGCCTGCGCCTAACTCCTCAGCGCGAATTAGTTCTGAATGCGGTTCGTCAGCTTGGCCATGCCACCCCAGAAGAAGTTGCCGAGCAGGTTAAGAAGACTCATCCCGGAATTAATCTTTCAACGGTTTATCGAAACCTTGAGACTCTGGAAAATGTTGGCTTAGTTCAACATACCCATCTTGGACATGGCGGTGCGACTTATCACGCCGCTGAAGAGATGACTCATTTACATTTAGTTTGCGGAAAATGCGGTTCAGTTGGCGATGCGCCGATTGAAGTTGCAGCTCCCTTTGTTAATTCATTGGTTGATGATTATGGCTTTAAGACAGATGTAACCCACTTTGCGATTTATGGAACATGTGAGGCTTGCCAGAAGAAATGACCGCCGTCTATGTCGAAGATGGGCTAGATAAAGGCGCGATCTGGCATTTCGGGGAAGTTGCTAAAGAGCAACGCGCGCTAGAAGCCGGAACTGCGTGGGCAGATCTTTCGCATCGCACCGTTATTGCAATCAGCGGCGAAGATCGACTTACATGGTTACATTCACTTACAACTCAACATTTAGAAAATTTGCCAGCAGGGCAATGGCGGGAAGCTTTAATTTTAGAGCCGCAAGGACATATCGAGCAGCAATTCTTCTTAGTCGATGATGGCGCTACAACTTACTTACATCTGGATTCGGCAAAGCGAGATTCTTTAATTGAATATTTAGAGAAGATGAAGTTTATGCTCCGAGTATCGGTTAAAGATGTTTCAAGTGAATATGCGATTTTGCGGGCGCCTGGAAAGAGCGATGAACTAGGTGGACCATTTGCGCTGGTGCCACGAAATGAATTAACAGCAACGATTGCTGCATTTAATAGCGCGAATCTTCAAGTTGGAATCTGGGCGCTGGAGGCAGAACGAGTCTCCAAAGGGCGAGCTCGACTTGGTTTAGATACTGATCACAAGACAATTCCAAATGAGATTGGTGCGTTAAATAAATCAGTTCATATGGCCAAAGGTTGTTATCGCGGCCAAGAGACTGTGGCAAAAGTATTTAATTTAGGACATCCACCGCGCAGGTTGGTGTTATTACACCTAGATGGCAGCTCTGTTGATCTACCGAAGACTGGCTCTGCGGTGATGTTAAATGGCAAAGAGATTGGCGTAATTGGAACGGTGGC
>JBJSWS010000030.1:0-5935 GCA_046085985.1 Actinomycetales bacterium | reverse complement strand
GGTTGCGGTAACCATTTCACCTAAGTGGAAAAGAACTGAAACTAGCGCCGCTGGATATGCACCTATCTTCTCTGCAAAGTCGGCAAGTGATGCGCCACGACGTAACTTCACTGGTGTATTTCCATCACCTCTTGGAACAATTGCGCCACCAATAGTCGGCGCTTCCATATTGTCGATTTCTTCGCGTAACGCTTTCTTACTCTTATAACTCTTCTTCTTTCCGCCACCTTTTCCAAATGCACCGCCAGCGCCAGGACGTGCGCCACCAGGTCGTGATGGTCCACCAAAACCAGGTCGTGCACCTGGACCTCCGGGACGTTGTGCTGGTTGATTTCGATAAGGAGTTGGTGCACCGCCACGTCCCGGTGCTGTTCTTGGCGCACCTGGTCGATCAGTTCTTTGATCAGGACGTTGTGGTCTGGCTGCAAAACCTGGTCTTACTGAACCAGGTCGAGGACCGGCTAATGGTCCGCGTTGTGGAGCGCCAGGTCTTGTTGGTTTTCCAGTTGATCCAGAAGTTCCAAATGGATTATTTCCAGGTCGCGCTGCAGGTCTTGGTGGACGTGGAATTCCACCAGAAGTTCCAAATGGATTATTGCCAGGTCGAGCTGCTGGAGGTTTTGGAATTGAAGGTATGCCAGGAACTGGTTTTGGAGTTTCTGAAATAGGAGGAGTTGTCGTTTCGGTTGCTTGTGCAACTTCTTCAACTGCCGGTTCACTCTTTTTTGGAGCAGCTTTTTTCGCAGGAGCTTTCTTCGTAACCTTCTCAACAGTTGGTTTATTTACAGGTGGATACTTTTCTAAAAATTTTCGTACAACTGGAGGTTCAACGGTAGAAGATGCAGAGCGAACAAACTCGCCCATCTCTTGGAGTTTTGCAAGGACATCCTTGCTCTCCATCCCGATTTCTTTTGCTAATTCGTAAACGCGGACCTTTGCCACTTTTCTCCTTCTGTGGCCCCGCGTTATCCGCGAAGCCTAAATTGACCTACTCATGATCTTGTGGTGCTCATTTGAGTGCCATTGCCTTCGCTCCTGTTAATCCAGATTTGGGAATCTGGCTAGAAAATCTAGAGAGCAACCATACCTCTTGGAGCCTGGAATTGGCTAAACGCCCGTTGCATCTGAATGGATATCGATTCGCCAGCCGGTAAGGCGTGCAGCCAATCTCGCGTTCTGACCATCTTTTCCAATAGCAAGCGATAGTTGGTAATCAGGAACCACTACCTTGGCTGATCGAGTCTCGCGATCAACTACCTCTACAGAGGTGACGCGCGCTGGTGCAAGAGCGCTGCCGACAAATTCAACAGGATCTTCTGACCAATCAACAATATCTATTTTCTCGCCATGTAATTCATCCATGACAGAGCGAGCACGTGCGCCCATTGGACCAATCAACGCACCTTTGGCGCTTACTCCAGTTCGTAAACTACGAACTGCAATCTTGCTTCGATGTCCTGACTCTCTAGCTACACCCATAATTTCTACGACATGATCTCTAATCTCAGGAACTTCTAATGCAAATAGTTGTTTCACCAGCGCAGGATGGCTTCTAGAGAGAAGTACTTCTGGACCTTTCATTCCTTGCTTAACTTCGACAACAAAACATTTGATGCGATCACCATGATTGTAAATCTCTCCAGGAACTTGTTCGTGGGGCGGAATTTTTCCTTCAACTCTTCCTAAGTCAACGTAGACCATGCGCTGATCGCGACCTTGTTGAATAACTCCTGAAACTATATCGCCAACAGTTGCGCTAAATTCGCCAACAATTTCGGCGTCGCGAGATGCGCGCATCTTCTCTTTAATAATCTTACGTGCAGTTGATGAGGCGATTCGACTAAAACCAGGTAGGTCATCAAAGTGTTCTCCGATTTTTTCACCATCAGGGCCAAATTCTGGAACAACTATTCTAATTTCTCCCGTAGTTCTATCTAGCTTTGCATAAGCGGAGGGCTTTGCGCCTTCCATCTCGCTATAGGCAATTCTTACCGCAATCTCAATTGCATCAATCAACCTTTCGAGAGGAATATCTCGATCAATAGTTAAAGCTTCCAGTACTTTCATATCCACGTTCATAGTTATCGCCCTGATTTCTCGTTGTTTGAGCGATTAAATTCAATTTGAATCTGTGCTCTCTTAATTTCCGTTAATGCGTATTCCGTTTCATCAATGGTTACTTTATTTGACTGAGCGCTCTGAATGCGTCCGGTGATTTCTTTATCTTCTTTGGTAATAATTTTTACTAATCTGCCAACGTTTTTTCGCCAATGACGAAGCTCCGTTAGTGGACGATCTACTCCTGGAGAGGTCACTTCAAGAGTAAAAGGTGAATCGCCGAGTGGTGAGAACTCATCTAGTTGGGCAGAAATTGCCCTGGAAATTCCTGCTACTTCATCAAGATTTGGATTTCGCTCCTCGCCATCAACAATTATTGAAATCTGACGTCGGCGACCAAGAGGAGTAACTTTAACTTCTTCAAGTATGAACCCGGTTTTTTGCACAAGTGGGCTTAGTAGTTCAGTTAAATCAAATACTAACGACATTAAATCTACCTACTTATTCACTTGTTTTGAAGTTTTTGGAATGCGAAGAATAGCCTGTAATTTGATTAAAAGAAAGTATCAATAGCGAGACGAGCTATTAAGAGCGCGGTAGCAAATAAGAAGACTCTTCGGATTAATTTGGAACCACCTCTAATGGCTAGCCGAGCACCAATAAGTCCTCCGAGTACATTTCCGATAGCCATAGTCAGGCCGAGGGTCCACATAATCTGCTGCGAAATTCCGAACATCAAAATCGCACCGATATTTGTCGAAAGATTAACAATTTTCGTAGTAACCGTCGCTTCAAGAAATGCATAGCCAAGCATTCCAACAAGAATTAGCATTAAAAAAGTTCCGGTGCCCGGCCCGAAAATCCCATCGTAAAATCCAATGACAAGTCCGAAAAATATGGCAGTTGCGCCATTCTTCCTCTCGTTTGTTGATTTACTTTCTACTAATCCAAGATCTTTCTTTACCAAGGTGTAAGTAAAGACTCCTATAAGTGCAAGCAAGATAATTGGCCTGAATGCTTCTTTGGGAATTAATGTTGCAACGCGGGCTCCGAGCGCTGAACCAATAAAAGCTGGAACCGCCATCATGGTTGCAATTCGAAGATTGGGGCGCAATCTTCTTAAGTAAGTCACCGTTGCGGTAGCAGTTCCAAGCGATGAAGGCAGTTTGTTTGTTCCCAAAATTACAGAAGGCTGGGTATTAGGAAGAGCTACCAAGAGAGACGGAAGTTGAATCAATCCACCACCGCCAGCTATCGAATCAACCAGCCCGGCAAATCCTGAAGCAACTACAAGGAATAGAACAACTTCCAATTCCACTATTTGAATATACCTACAAGATGCGAAATAACATCATCAACAGGAATTTCGGTTTTAGATCCAGATTTGCGATCTCGAACTTCTATTTTTCCATCAGCGAGTGACTTGCCAACGATAACAATGACTGGATTGCCAATTAGTTCGGCATCTTTGAATTTAACACCAGGGCTAGCATCTCTTCGATCATCAAACATAACCGAAATTCCTTTTTCTTCTAGTTGCATGGCCAGCGCCTGCGCAAATTCAAAAGGCTTATCTTCTTTTCCGGTAGCAACTAAATGAATTTTTGCTGGCGCAATTTCGGCCGGCCAGACAAGTCCTAAATCATCGTGGTTCTGTTCGGCAATTGCTGCAACTGCTCTAGAGACACCAATTCCATAAGACCCCATGGTTACTACGCGCGATTTACCTTCACTGTCTAGAACTGTAAGTTCGAGTGCTTCTGCGTATTTTCTACCCAGCTGAAAAATGTGACCAATCTCGATAGCGCGGTCAATCACAACAGGAGTTTCGCATTTTGGACAGGCATCTCCTGCTCTAACTTCAGCGGCTTCTATGTATCCATCCACTTCAAAATCACGACCATGCGTTACGTATCTAGCATGTCTATTCTTAACATTTGCACCTGTTATCCAATGTGATCCAGGTGTTATTCGTGGATCTGCATAGAGTTTTAATCCAAATCTCTTAGCATCTTGAGGCCCAACATAACCTTTAACAAGTTCCTTTCGCTTCGCAAAATCTTCATCCTCAAATAACCGCAATTCCTTTACTCCTGAAAGATTTGCTTCTACCCGCTTCAAATCAACTTCGCGATCGCCTGGTACGAGGATGCAGATTGGTTGACCATCTGCCATCAGAAGAACATTTTTCAATGTATCACTTGCCGATATATTCGCTTGATACTTCTGATTCATGACAGCAACTAGAGAATCAATTGTTGGAGTATCTGGGGTATCTAGAATTTCAATCGCAGGCGGGGTTTCAGTTTTTGTAGCTCCAACTTTTGTTGTCATCGCTTCTACGTTTGCCGCGTAGCCACACTTTTGGCAGAGCACGTAAGTATCTTCACCGGTCGTACATGGTGCTAAGAATTCTTCAGACTTTGAACCGCCCATTGCGCCAGCCATTGCTGAAACAATGTTGTACTTCAGTCCTAGTCGATTAAAGGTTTTGATGTAGGCCTCGCGATGTTTCTGGTATGAAACCTCTAGGCCCGCATCATCAACATCAAATGAATAAGAATCTTTCATCACAAATTCCCGGCCACGGATAATTCCGCTGCGGGGACGTGCCTCATCACGGTACTTGGTTTGAATCTGATAAATGTGCAAAGGTAAATCGCGGTAAGAGGAGTACTCCCCTTTAACCATCAGCGTAAACATTTCTTCATGGGTAGGGCCAAGAAGATAATCCGCACCTTTTCGATCTTTTAACCTAAAAAGTGTTGGACCGTATTCTTCCCAGCGTCCAGTTTTTTCATAGGCATCTCTAGGAAGCAAAGCTGGAAAATGGACTTGTTGGAATCCTGCACGATCCATCTCTTCGCGAACTATCTGCTCAACATTTCTAAGAACAATTACCCCTAGAGGTAGCCAAGAGAAAATACCTGCTGCAATTGGACGTACATAACCGGCTCTCATCAGTAATTTATGGCTTGCTACAGTTGCATCGGCCGGGTCATCACGAAGGGTACGCAAAAAGAGTGATGACATTCTTAACATGGTGGGTAGCCTACCGAATTACTTAACAGTCACAGATGGTTCGCCAGAAGAAACTCCAGCAGCTTCCATCTCTTCTGCGATTTTTATCGCTTCTTCAATCAAAGTTTCAACAATTTGCGCCTCAGGAACTGTCTTTATAACTTCACCTTTTACAAAGATTTGTCCTTTGCCATTTCCAGATGCAACGCCGAGGTCAGCTTCTCGAGCTTCTCCTGGACCGTTAACAACACAGCCCATTACTGCGACGCGAAGTGGAACTGTCATTCCTTCGAGCCCTGCCTGTACTTTTTCAGCTAGTGAATAGACATCTACTTGAGCTCTGCCGCACGAGGGGCAAGAAACAATTTCCAATTTACGTTGTCGAAGATTTAGTGATTCAAGAATTGAGATTCCGACTTTTACTTCTTCAACCGGTGGCGCTGATAGCGATACTCGAATTGTGTCACCAATTCCTTCAGAGAGAAGAATTCCAAAAGCTGTTGCAGATTTAATTGTTCCTTGGAAAATTGGACCAGCTTCAGTGACGCCAAGGTGCAGTGGATAATCGCACTTTGCCGCAAGAAGTCGATAAGCCTTTACCATTGTTACCGGATCATGATGTTTGACAGAAATCTTTATGTCAGTAAATCCATGTTCTTCAAATAAGCCGATCTCCCAGAGCGCAGATTCGACAAGTGCTTCTGGTGTGGCCTTGCCATACTTTGCAAGCAGTCGAGGATCAAGAGATCCGGCATTTACTCCAATTCGAATTGGAATTCCCGCATCGCCAGCAGCTTTTGCTACTTCTTTTACTTTGTCATCAAATTGTTTGATGTTTCCGGGATTAACTCGTACG
>JBJSWS010000029.1:0-2291 GCA_046085985.1 Actinomycetales bacterium | reverse complement strand
GGATGAATGGAAAATTAATTGGTCGACAGGTTTTAGAGGATGTTCTAGCTCAAATTCTTGGTGCATTTTCCGGAGCGCTCCTGGCGGCAACAATTTTTGAGAGAGATCTAATAGAGATTTCTAGTTTTGAGCGCCATGGATTTGGAACATTTATCGCTGAAATTGTGGCAAGCGCTGGATTGCTAATTGTTGCCTTGATTCGGATTGACTCGAGTAAGGCACACAAGAGGGCGGTTTTAGTTTCTGCTTGGATTGCTGGCGCTTACTTCTTTACTTCATCCACATCTTTTGCAAACCCAGCAGTTACCTTTGGCAGAATTTTCACTGATAGTTTTGCTGGAATCTCACCATTATCTTTCTTTGCATTTCTTGCAGCGCAAGTAATTGGAGCGCTTGTGGCATTCTTGGCGCTTAGAGGTTTGGAAGATTAATGAAGCGAGTTCTATTTGTTTGTGTTCACAATGCCGGCAGATCGCAGATGGCTGCTGGATTTATGGAGAGTCTTTCAGAGGGAAAGATAGAAGTTTTATCTGCTGGAAGTGCACCAAAGGAATCAATTAACCCAGTAGCTGTTCAAGCGATGGCAGAAAAAGGTATTGACATTGCAGATCGAAAACCAAAGATATTAAGCACTGAAGCCGTTCAAGCTAGTGATGTGGTTATTACGATGGGATGCGGCGATACCTGCCCATTCTTTCCGGGAAAGCGTTATGAAGACTGGGTTTTAGACGATCCTGCTGGAAAGTCGATAGAAGAAGTTAGATCAATTAGAGATGAGATTGAGAAGAGAGTTCGCGCGCTTATCTCTGAATTATTAGCTTAGATTTTTCTCTGCCCAAACCAAAATTGCGTCGTAATGGAACTTTCCCAGCCCTGTTGCAACACTCTCATATGAATCTCGGTATGGAGAAGGCAGAATGTAAGACATTGCTAGAGATCTGTAAGCATCTCTCGTCGGAGTCCAAAACTGTAGGCAGAAGTCGTAGTGCTCCTTAACTAGCGATTGCACTTCATCAGAATCTGGAGCTAAACCTTGCGCCATCGCCTTTGCAAATCTTTCAGTCAGGTCACCAAATTGCTCGGTAAATTTACGATTCTCCTCTTTGGAATACTGCTGGTTGTACATGGAGGAGTGATGCGCAAAGCGTTCGGTCATTCGGTTATTGTAAAGCGCGTTAGGATTAAAGCATGAAAGCTTCGCAAGCCGCCCAAGATCAACTTCTTGCGATGCAACAAATTGATTCAGATATCATTCAACTTGAGCATAGAATCAAAAATCTACCTTTAGCTGCAGAACTCGATGCTGCATCTGCCTCATTAATTAGCTCTCGAAACCTATTAATCGCTGCCGAAACTGAAAAGAGCGATATCAAGCATGAATTATCCAAATCTGAAGTCGACGTGGAGCAAGTGGTTTCGCGAATTGAAAAAGACGAAAAACGTCTTGCGGCAGGTACAGGTTCGCCTAAGGAGTTAGAACAGATTCAACACGAACTTGGTTCACTCGCAAAGCGAAGAAGCGAACTAGAAGAAGTTGAATTAGAAATAATGGTGAGGATTGAAGGACTAGACGAACAAATTGGATCCCTTACAACTGAAGTATCTAATTGGGAGTCAGAGGTTGCAAGGCTCAAGGCGCAACTAGATTCAGAACTAAATGAATTAAATACGGCAAAAACCAGAGATATTGAGGCGCGCACAGAGTTAGCGAAAATGGTTGATACAGAATTGCTACAACTTTACGAGAAGATTCGATCAACTTCAGATGGTGTCGGAGCAGCCCGATTAGTCGGGGATAAATGCGAAGGCTGTCACTTGACTATGAATTCCGCGGAAGTTACTCGGATCAAGAGTCTGCCAGATGATGAATTGGTGCGTTGCGAGGAATGTCGAAGAATTTTGATTAGAGTTAAGTAGTGGCTCGAAGCTTAACTTTATTTGCCGATGGCGGATCACGTGGCAATCCTGGCGAAGCGGCCTTTGGCGCAGTTGTCTTGGAAGAGTCAAAAGTATTAATAGAACTTTCGGATCGACTTGGGGTTACAACGAATAACGTGGCCGAATACAGCGGTTTAATAGCTGGCCTTAAGGCGATACATGAATTAGATAATCATGCGCACGTTATGGTCAAGATGGATTCAAAATTGATAGTCGAACAGATGAGTGGAAATTGGAAGATAAAAAATCCAGAGATGAAGAGATTGGCGCTTGAGGCACGCAGCGCTCATCCAATGCACTTAGTTCGTTACGAGTGGATTCCAAGAGATCTAAATACTCATGCCGATCGACTT
>JBJSWS010000028.1:0-2310 GCA_046085985.1 Actinomycetales bacterium | reverse complement strand
AGAATTGCTTCGCTTAACAAACCCAATGCGCCAATCGGCGTCTTTAATTCATGGGAAACGTTAGCGACAAAGTCTCTGCGTACTGCATCGATTCGGCGACCTTCGCTCTCATCGGAAACAAGCACCAGAATTAAGCCATCTTCCGTAAGAGCGGTAACTGAAACCTTTAACTCTCGCTTGCCTTCGCCAATTGGACCGCGAGCAATTTCAATAGATCCACGATGTGTCTCGTTAGTTCTTCGAACAACTCGAATTAGAGCTATTAATTCTTCACTGCTCACACGACCATCTCTTACTAAACCAAAATTACTTAGGCCATCACTTTCATAAACAATTACTTCGCCAGGTAAGACAAGTAAGGATTCAGATTCCAGTGATTGCAGAGTTTTTATTAAAAGTTCCGGAATTTCAATGCGCTCATCAAGATCACTCGCATCCTTGCGGAATCTCATAGCCCAATGGTACGAAAATCCCTGATATCGGTCACTTTTGAGCGATTTACCAACTGTTCACTTACTGGCAAGGCTCTGTTTACTCGGCAAAATGAATTATCGAAATTCGACTATTACCGTTAGCCCATGACCTGGCTGCGTAGCGCATTTCAAGATGAGTTAGATGGTGTTACCTCAACTCTCGTTGAACTCTCATCTATCGTCTCGGGCGCAATTGATAAAGCAACGCATGCACTACTTACAGCCGACCTTGCAGAGGCAGAAGAAGTAATTGCAGCTGATGATCGAGTTGATAATTTGCAACACGAGTTAGATGCCCGCATCATTGACATCATTGCAAGACAGCAACCAGTTGCATCTGATTTACGTGCACTCGTAACCGCACTTCGCATGAGCGCTGATCTAGAGCGCATGGGCGATATGGCACATCACGTTGCAAAGATCACCCGCCTTCGCCATCCAAATGGTGCGGTTCCATCCGAATTACTCCTAACGATTGAAGAGATGGGCAAAGTCGCCAAGATAATTGCTGATAAAGCCGGTGCAGTAATTGCCTCCCGCGATATTGATAAGGCCCTAGAAGTAGAACGCGATGATGATGAAATGGATAAATTGCATCGTAAATTATTTACAACTTTGCTTAGCGATGATTGGAAGCACGGAACTGAGACCGCAATCGATATCACTTTGATTGGAAGATATTACGAACGCTTCGCTGACCACGCGGTATCTGTGGCACGTCGCGTTTATTACTTAGTGACTGGAAAGTTTTCTAACTAATTCTTACCCTGATTGGCAACTGCTTTAATCGCACTTTCCGCAGCAGTTGGATCTAAATATTCACCTGGTGCAATTGGCTTAAGTTGCGCATTTAATTTGTAATGCAGTGGAATTCCAGTTGGAATATTTAGCTCTGCAATATCGCTATCGGAAATTCCATCTAAATGTTTAACAAGTGCGCGAAGCGAGTTTCCATGTGCAACAACTAAAACTGTTGCTCCTCCTTGCAAATCTGGCGCAATATCTCCTTCCCAATAAGGAAGCATTCTGGTGACTACATCTTTTAAGCACTCTGACTTTGGCATCTCGTTGCCAAGATCGGCATAACGAAAGTCCTGCGATTGGCTAAACGGATCGGCATCATCTATTGGTGGCGGTGGCACATCGTAAGATCGTCGCCACAATTTAAATTGCTCTTCACCATATTGCGCCAATGTCTGCGCTTTATCTTTACCTTGCAGCGCGCCGTAATGACGTTCGTTAAGTCGCCAGGATCGTTTTACTGGGATCCAATGTCGATCTGCTGCATCTAGCGCCAAGTTTGCAGTTTGAATTGCTCTACGAAGTAATGAGGTGTGTAATAAATCTGGAAGTAGACCACGCTCTTTCATCAGCTCACCGCCGCGGATTGCTTCAGCCTCACCTTTACTTGAGAGCGGGACATCAACCCAGCCGGTAAAGAGAGGCTTCGCATTCCACTCGCTCTCACCATGTCGCAAGAGCAGTAAGTTGAGCGTCACAGCGACATTCTCGCAGAGTGTGGAATGAATCAGGAAATCTCCCCTAAAGTCGCCCTAGGTTTACAACTGTTCGCAAAGGAGTAGTCCATGGCCTTCACGCCGAAAGATGCAGTTCTCTTTGATCTCTATACCTCTCTTGCCGAACGGTTAGCAGCTGCTGCGCGTTCTTCTGTTGAACTAGTCGCGGCACCTTTTGATGATCGTCGTGAACTTGCTAAAAGAATCGGAAACATTGAATCAGAGGCTGATGAATTACTAGGAAAAATCGTTCGACGAATTGATGACATGTTCGTTACTCCTTATGACCGCGGCGATCTACAAGATCTTGCAAATTCTCT
>JBJSWS010000027.1:0-6871 GCA_046085985.1 Actinomycetales bacterium | reverse complement strand
GCTCATCCAAATTTAGAATTATTATTGGAACCAGAGCTTTCTATCATTGCGTTTACCAGAAAAGGTTGGGAAGAATCTGATTATCAAAAGTGGAGCGATAAATTATTAAACGATCAGATTGGCTTTGTTACTCCATCTAGTCATCACGGAAAACCGATACTTAGATTTGCCATCGTTAATCCGTGGACTTCAATCGACGATATAAAAATCATCTTAGATACCCTTTAAATCCCAAGATTTTCAAAATTCTCTAGTTAAATTTGTTGCTATGGAAGAGCGTGCGTTGCAGAGCAGCGATCTTGATCTGCGCTTGCTCGATTTTGAACGTGAATGGTGGCGCCATGCCGGCAGCAAAGAGGCGGGCGTTAAAGAGAAATTCGGAATCTCGCTTAGCGAGTATTACGAGCGCCTTAATAACCTAATCGATAGCGATGAGGCCCTAGCTATTCAGCCCTTATTAGTTAAGAGGCTCCGCCGCCTCCGCGCGCTACGTATTTCTAGATAAAGGTTTTTGGCCTGTAGCGAATGTTGTCGAGGCGGAGCCGAGACGATTCGCGGGGCCAAAACCGAGGCTTGATTTGTGAGCGGGAATAGAGAGCCCTAGGCTTGCGTTAGCACTCGACGGGTGAGAGTGATAAGTCACCCAACAACTTAGCTAAAGCGATAGGGAGTCAACTATGGCAAAAATGATCGCCTTTAATGAAGAGGCAAGACGCGGCTTAGAGCGCGGCATGAATACCTTGGCCGATGCGGTGAAGGTAACCCTCGGACCACGTGGTCGAAATGTAGTTTTAGAGAAGAAGTGGGGAGCCCCCACAATCACTAACGATGGCGTATCGATTGCCAAAGAGATCGAACTTGATGATCCATGGGAGAAGATCGGCGCTGAACTTGTTAAGGAAGTAGCAAAGAAGACCGATGACGTTGCCGGTGATGGAACAACCACTGCAACAGTCTTGGCACAAGCGCTAGTTCGCGAAGGACTTCGTAACGTTGCCGCTGGTTCAAATCCAATGTCGCTAAAGCGCGGTATTGAAAAGGCAGTTGAGGCAATCTCAACTGAGCTATCAGCGATGTCAAAGCCTGTCGAAACCAAAGAACAAATTTCTGCAACCGCATCTATCTCTGCTGCTGATTCAACAATTGGCGAAATGATTGCAGAGGCGATGGATAAGGTTGGTAAAGAAGGTGTAATCACTGTTGAAGAGAGCAATACTTTTGGACTCGAACTAGAGCTAACTGAAGGTATGCGATTTGATAAAGGTTATATCTCGCCATATATGGTCACAGATACCGAGAGAATGGAAGCCGTTCTCGAAGATCCTTATATCTTGATCGCAAATTCCAAGATTGCAAATATCAAAGATTTGCTTCCTCTTCTTGAGAAGGTAATGCAGAGTGGTAAGCCACTTGCAATCATCGCTGAAGATGTTGAAGGCGAAGCACTTGCAACTCTCGTAGTTAACAAAATTCGTGGCACATTCCGATCAGTTGCAGTTAAGGCTCCCGGTTTTGGTGATCGTCGTAAAGCGATGCTCCAAGATATGGCGATTTTGACTGGCGGAACAGTGATCTCCGAAGAAGTTGGTCTAAAACTTGATGCTGCAACCATGGATCTTCTAGGACGCGCTCGCAAAGTTGTTGTAACAAAAGATGAGACAACAATTGTTGAAGGAACTGGCGATGAAGAGCAGATCAAGGGGCGTGTCAATCAGATCCGTGCCGAGATCGAATCTTCTGATTCAGATTACGATCGCGAGAAGCTACAAGAGCGCCTTGCAAAGCTAGCCGGCGGTGTCGCTGTAATCAAAGCTGGCGCAGCAACTGAAGTTGAATTAAAAGAACGTAAGCACCGCATCGAAGATGCAGTTCGAAATGCGAAAGCAGCAGTAGAAGAAGGAATTGTTGCTGGTGGCGGCGTTGCGTTACTACAAGCATCAAAGAAAGCATTTGAGAAGTTAAAGCTTTCTGGCGATGAAGCAACTGGTGCAAAGATTGTTGAATTTGCAATTGAAGCACCACTTAAGCAGATTGCGGTAAATGCTGGACTCGAAGGTGGCGTAGTCGTTGAGAAAGTACGAAACCTAAAGGCTGGCGAAGGCTTAAACGCTGCAACTGGCGAATATGTAGACATGATTAAGTCTGGAATTATCGATCCAGCAAAGGTAACAAGATCAGCGTTACAGAATGCAGCATCAATTGCAGCGCTCTTCTTAACAACCGAAGCAGTAATTGCAGATAAACCAGAACCTAAGCCAGCAGTTCCTGCAGCTCCTGGCGGAGATATGGACTTCTAAAGCAAGATAGAATCTGCTTCATGTCACGCGCGAAGCAGAAGAATTCAAAGCAAGGCAGCGGTGTCGATCCATTCGACGCCGCTGATCTTGCACGTAGCGCAGCTCTCGAAGATGCTAAAAATCCTGATTATGTTGGCGATCTACTTTCAATTGATAGCGATGATGATCATCTAGCTTCATATTTATTTAGCGCAGCACTTCCAGGTTATGTTGGTTGGCGTTGGGCAGTCACAATTGCCAAAGTCGACGATGGTGCGCCAACAATCTGCGATGTTGTTTTATTGCCAGGTCCTGATTCTCTGCTGCCACCAGAGTGGATTCCATATAGCAATCGAATTACCTCTGATGATGTTGTTGCCGGAACAATTGTCCCTACTGCGCCAGATGATGCGCGGTTAGTTCCAACAAGTTCAGTTCTGCCAGCAGATGAAGAATTTGATTTACACGAGCTATTTGAATTGGGTGCAAGCCGATTACGAGTTCTTTCAATTGAAGGTCGCGATCAAGCAGCTAAACGTTGGATCGAAGGCGATCGTGGACCAAATTCAGATATTGCACGATTAGCGCCGAAAAATTGTGGCAGTTGTGGTTTTTATCTTCCGATCAGTGGCTCGCTCCGCCAAGCATTTGGCGTCTGTGCAAACGCGATTTCAACGGAAGATGCGCGGGTAGTCTCGGTTAATCACGGCTGCGGCGCTAATTCAGAGGCGATAAACTAGCCCCCTGTCCGCAAAGCGCGGCGCACATGAAACCAAATTTTCTTAAGGAGGGGTTATGCCAACCGGTCGCGTTAAATGGTTTAGCCTAGAAAAAGGTTTTGGCTTTATTGCATCTGATGAAGGCGATGATGTTTATATTGCATCATCTGCTCTGCCAGATGGCGTAACAACTTTAAAACCAGGAACCAAGTTGGAATTTGGTGTTGCCGAAGGCCGTAAAGGACCACAAGCACTTTCAGTAAGAATTGTAGAAGCGCCACCATCTCTTGCTTCATCAAAGGCTGGTGCTGATGATCTAGCTGTCATCATTGAGGAATCAATCAAGATGTTAGATCGAGTTGGCAATGGTCTTCGCCATGGCCGATATCCAAGTGAAGCTGAAGCTGCTCGCGTAGCCAAAGTTTTGCGTGGAATCGCGCAAGAAATCGAAGGCTAATTCCCTCTTCTTTTTGTATAACGGATTCCTACAAATCCTAAGAAGATTCCAAATATGCAAGCCAGAATCACCTTTGCCATGGCATTTACCAATATCGAAATTACCAGTGCAATAGTCCAGAGAATGATTCCGGCGATAATAACTGGAACGGCGCTTTTCATAAGGTTACTTTAGAGTCCACTTACTATTACAAGAAGGACCATTCCAATAAGTATGGTCAATGTGACAATTCTGCGGAATTTGTAACTCATTTACTCATCCTTTCAACAACATATTCAATTGAGGCAGTCAATGCGCTGATATCTTCTGGATCAATTGCTGGGAACATACCAATACGTAATTGGTTCTTTCCTAATTTACGATAGGGCTCGGTATCAACGATTCCGTTTGCACGAAGAATCTTTGCAATTTCCAGAGCATCAATCGAATCTGCAAAGTTAATTGTTGCAACGACATTAGAACGCATAGCTGAATCTGTGACAAATGGAGTTGTGTATTCTGTCTGCTCTGCCCAGTTATAAATAATTTCGGCAGATTTCTTACTTCGTCCAGCGGCAAAACTCAATCCACCATTGCTATTCATCCAGTTAATCTGATCGGCAAGAAGCAGGAGGGTAACCAAGGCAGGGGTGTTATAGGTCTGATCTAACTTTGAATTTTCAATCGCAATACTTAAGTCAAAGAATGCAGGAATCCATCTGCCACTCTGCTTTATCTTTTCTACACGAGCCAAAGCGGCTGGACTCATAAGGGCTAGCCAGAGTCCGCCATCTGATGCAAAGGATTTCTGTGGCGCAAAGTAATAAGTATCAAATTCAGCTGCGGAAACTTCGAGACCACCAGCTGCGCTAGTCGCATCAACAACAACAAGTCCATCGCCAGCAACGCGCTTTATCGGCATCGCAACGCCGGTTGAAGTTTCGTTATGTGTGAGTGCATAAAGATCAATTCCAGATTCAACCTTAGGAAGCGGATGTGAGCCTGGTTCGGATTTGATAATTGATGGCTCGTCTAGAAATGGCGCTGCTTCTGCAGCAGAAGCAAATTTTGCAGAGAATTCACCAAAAGATAGATGCTGCGAGCGCTTTTCAATTAAGTTAAAAGTTGCGATATCCCAGAATGCGGTAGATCCACCATTGCCGAGCACTACTTCATAACCTTCTGGCAAATTAAAAAGTGAATTCAATCCGGATCTAATTTCACCGACGACGTTCTTAACTGCTTTTTGTCTATGGGATGTTCCTAGAATTGATTTACTTTTTGCCGAGAGATTTGTAAGTGCTTCATCTCTTATCTTGGATGGACCGCAGCCAAAACGACCATCGCGCGGTTTGATGGAATCCGGAATTTTTATATCTGACATAAGGCGGCAAGCCTATGGGAAGACGCGCTGAATTTTCCAATCATTTTCATCTCTAACGTAACGAATTCGATCATGGAGCCTTGAGTATCGCCCTTGCCAAAATTCAATAAGAGTCGGAGTCACTAAGTAACCACCCCAATGCGGTGGACGTGGCACAGAACTTCCTTCTGGATATTTCTCGGCGAATTCTTTAAAGATAGTTTCAAGATCTTCCCGCGCGGAAAGTGGTTGTGATTGATTACTTGCCCAAGCGCCAATCTGACTAGACCATGGCCTAGTTGCAAAATATGCATCTGATTCTGATGTTGAAACTTTTTCTGCGCTACCAATCACCTTTACTTGTCGTTCCATCGGATACCAAGGAAACAGGAGCGCTACCTTGGAATTTCCGGAGATATCTTTAGCTTTTTTCGATTCGTAATTTGTAAAGAAGGTAAAGCCGGCCTCACTGACATCTTTTAATAGGACAGTTCTAGAAGAGGGTGCGCCATCATTTACTGTTGATAGGACCATTGCATTTGCTTCTACTATCAACGGATTGGCTGCCGCTTCGGTTAACCATGAAGTAAATTGCTTAATCGGATTTTCGTCGCTCTTATCTAAACCAATCTCGCCATAGGACTTTCGCATCTGGGAGATTGCCTCGCGATCCATGGGTGTATCTAACGTCACTTTCCTCGTGAGGTCATCCTGGGTTGGGCAGTGGCGCCAACTATGGGCAGAATACGCGTCATGAGCGATGACTTTAAGCCAGGTCTTGAAGGTGTAATCGCATTTGAATCAATCATCGCAGAGCCAGATAAAGAAGGTAGCTCACTGCGTTATCGCGGAGTGGATATTGAAGATTTAGTTGGCAAAGTTTCTTTTGGAAATGTCTGGGGATTACTAGTAGATGATTCATTTGCACCGGGGCTTCCAGTTGCGGATGCAATTCCATTGCCAGTTCATTCCGGAGATGTTCGTGTAGATGCACAATCAGCAACCGCGATGTTGGCAAAGCATTACGGAATGAAGCCACTACTTGATATTTCGGATGAACAAGCTCGTCTAGATTTAGCAAGAACTTCAACAATGGTTTTATCTTTTGTTGCACAATCAGCTCGCGGTAAAGAGAATCCAGTTCCAGAAAGCAAAGTCGCCGAAGGTAAGAATGTCGTAGAACAGATGATGATTCGTTGGCGCGGCGAACCAGATCCAGCTCATGTTCGGGCAATTGATGCTTACTTTGTATCCGCAGCTGAACACGGAATGAATGCCTCAACATTTACTGCCCGAGTTATTGCCTCAACTGGTGCTGATGTTGCCGCATCTATTTCTGGCGCAATCGGCGCAATGAGCGGTCCACTTCACGGCGGCGCACCATCTCGAGTTTTATTTATGATTGAAGAAGTTGAAAAGAGTGGCGATGCTCGTAAGTACGTCAAAGATTTATTAGATAAAGGTGAACGTTTGATGGGATTTGGCCATCGCGTTTATCGTGCCCAAGATCCGCGTTCACGTACTTTGCGTCGCACCTGTGAAGAACTGAAAGCCCCTCGATACGAAGTAGCTAAAGCACTTGAAGAGGCTGCACTTGCCGAACTTCGGGAACGTAGACCAGATCGTGTTCTCGAAACAAATGTTGAATTCTGGGCGGCAGTTCTTCTTGATTTCGCAGAAGTTCCATCAAATATGTTTACGCCAATGTTTACTTCAGCGCGTACGGCTGGCTGGTCTGCACATATTTTGGAGCAGAAGCGAACTGGACGTTTGATTCGACCATCATCTCGATACATCGGTGAAGGCTCAAGAAAGCCTGATGTAGTTGCTGGTTGGTCAGATATCTCTAAATTATCTTAATCTTGTAACCAAAAATTTAACGGCTCTTTAATCTGTCTTGACCAAGCACGTTCATTATGTGCTGCGCCTTTAAATATCCGACTCTTAAATCTTTGATCTTGCCAACCAAGTTCGCGCATCAATTTATCTGCTCTATTTTGTAGCGGTTGGTATTTTGAATCATAACCTTTTGTTCCGCGACTCATCCAGATGCGGTGCGATTGCTGATTTGGAAATC
>JBJSWS010000026.1:0-3043 GCA_046085985.1 Actinomycetales bacterium | reverse complement strand
TTAGACCTACGTCCAGATAATCAAGGAGCAGAAGTTGCCCGGCTGGAAAGAATTGGAGCAAAACGAGTCGATATCGGTCAGTCGAGTGATCCTGATACAACATGGGTTGTAATGGCGGATATCGAAGGTAATGAATTCTGCATACTTAAACCTCTAGATTTACCTAATGGCTAATAAAACCGCGCGGATCGATTACATAGATGCGCTGCGTGTTTTTGCACTTGGTTCTGTAATCGCATTTCATTATTTCTTTAGTGGGATTTCAAGGGGCAATTTAACCTCTGTTGAGAAGTCGCCGATTTTTGGAATAGCTCAATATGGCTATCTTGGCGTTGAACTATTTTTTATGATTAGTGGCTTCGTAATCCTGTATTCGACACAAAATAGAAGCGCTCTTGATTTTGCTAAGCGAAGATTCTGGCGACTTTATCCGATGTACTGGATGGCGATAATTTTTATATTTTTGGTGGGCAATCTCTGGTTCTGGGAGATTAATGGACCTGGGATTCAGCAGCTTCTTGTTGGATTGACGATGTTTCCAACCGCATTTGATGTTCGCTGGGTGGATCCAGCACATTGGTTCCTCGCACGCGAATTGCAACTTTATGTTTTCGTTCTCTTCTTTCTATTTATTGGTTTGGGAAGAAAATTGCCTCAAGTCTTTACTTATTGGGCCGTAGTTGTGATGTTCTGGAATCTCTTTAATCCAAATGACGGCAATTTCTGGTACTTCAATGGCTTTTTCTCTTTTATGTGTGGAGGTGCGATTATCTATTCAATTCGAGAATGGGGATGGACTCCCATGCGAGCAATTGGTTTGATTTCGGCCTATGTAGCTGGAATGGATACTCGAATCTCTTTCGTTGATTGGCTAGATACAAATCGAAAAAGTCCGCATAGCGCCGTGGTTATTGGAATTGTTGTTACTTTTATTTATTTGATCATGCTGGCGCTGCTTAGTCCTCGAGTTACTAATTGGAGAGCATCTTGGACCGCGAAGGCCGGCGCAGTAACTTTCCCGCTCTTCTTAATCCACGATTTACTGGGCCGGATGTCATTGCAACAATGGGGAACACCAAGGAATCAATATTTAGTTTATTTCCTAACATTTGCGGTAATCCTTTATCTTGCCTTCCAATTCTTAAAGGCAGAAAAATGGCTCCTTAAGAAGCTTGGTCGGTAATTGAACTTTAGGATTATCTAATGACTGGATCCCTCGCATTGGTTGGGTCGGGCGAGTATCTGCCTGCGATGCGGGATTTTGAAAGTTCACTAATTGATGATGGCAAGAAGAACGATAAAGAGCCAGCATTCGTCCAAATCCCAACTGCTGCCGGAAGAGAGAGCCGCGATCGAATTAATTATTGGAAAGAACTAGGAGAGCGACAAGCAAGTGAGATTGGAGTTCCGGCAAGATTTCTTCCAATCTTTGATCGGGATGCAGCGCATAATCCAGACTTTGTTTCACAGATTCGAGATAGCGCGTTAACTTATTTATCTGGTGGTGACCCACATTATTTAGCCAACACACTTAGAGATACTCCGATTTGGGATGCCATAAATGAGAACTGGGAGAGCGGTGGATCACTTGCGGGTTGTAGCGCGGGTGCCATGGTTATGAGTTCACATATCCCAAACTTTCGCCTTGCCAGAAGCGAACCAACTCCTGGATTTGGCATAGTGCCAAATATTCGAGTGATTCCGCATTTCAATAAGTTTTTTAAGTGGATTCCAGAAAGTGCTGCAAAGATATTGATGGAGGCGCCCGAAGGCACGGTACTTATGGGAATCGATGAGTTAACTGCATTGGTACGGCGTAGCGGTGAAAGCGATTGGATAACTTACGGAGAAGAAAAAGTTCATATTCTCAAAGGTGCACCTGCTGCACAACTAGGACATTCGCAAAAGGTTTCCTTCTAGCTGGTATTCTCTTCAGGTGAAAGCACTTGAACGTTCGGCCCCAGTAGTTTTCGTTCTTCTCTGGAGCACCGGTTTCGTTGGTGCCAAATACATACTTCCTTACGCAGAACCTTTTGTATTCCTTACTATTCGTTATGCCGCAGCCGCGATCATTCTTTTCCTTCTGGCGAAAGCGCTAAAGGAGCCGTTAAGAATCTCCAGAGAACAAGTTAAACAGTCTGTAAAAGTCGGGGTCTTCCTTCAAGTCATTTATATCGGTGGCGTTTTCTATGCGGTCTCACTGGGCCTACCTGCAGGAGTAACTGCCGTAGTCGTGAGCCTCCAACCTATTTTGGTCTCCGTTGTTGCGGTGAAATTCTTAAATGAGAATCTAGGACTTGTAAAAGTTCTCGGATTATTACTTGGTTTATCTGGCGTTTTATTCTTAATGCTTCCCAGGATCTTTCAGGGGGAGTTCAACCTGCAATTCCCAGCTATTGGAATTCTCTCAAGCTTCCTGGCGCTTCTTGGCACCACGACCGGATACTTGCTTCAGAAAAAAGGCGGAAGTGAAATTCCATTTCTTCCAGGTACTGCAGTTCAATTTGTTACTGCAACAATTCTTTTTGCCATTCTTGGCGGACTCTTTGAAGGTTGGTCGATTGAGGTAAATCTGCAATTCATTCTTGCGCTTGCTTGGATCGTCCTGGCACTTTCAATCGGATCCATTTTCTTACTCTTCTATTTACTTAAACATGACAGTGCAAGCTCAGTTTCTAGCCTGTATTACTTAGTGCCGCCTCTAACTGCGCTTCAGGCATATTTCCTTTTTGATGAAAAGATCGCACCAATTGGCCTCTTCGGCATGGTGCTAGCCGCAATTGGGACCGTCCTTGTAACCCGCCCCGCCAATCGAACCACGGAGTGACCCAACCAACCTCCGGGGAAGCAGGGGTTCTCAGCATCAGGACCTAGACTCACCCTCCTATTCACCCACGGGTGAGGGCGGAGGTGAGATCTAATTGGCTTTAAGTTATTTAAGATTTTCGGGCTTAAAGTCTTTTAGAGTCTTCTTCTTCCTTTTAGTTTTTCTTACATCCATATTCCCAAAAGTATTTATTGCTCCCGCAAGTGCAGTAACTTG
>JBJSWS010000025.1:0-9123 GCA_046085985.1 Actinomycetales bacterium | reverse complement strand
TTTTATGATCGTAATCCTAAGTATTGGCCAAGGTCGAAGTGAACTAATTATTTTGGCTACTTTGTTGGGATTAACTGGACCACCGATAAATCTTTCGGTTCGCCCACTTTGGAAATTAACGGTTTCTCCGGAAAAAATAAGAACTGCATACGCATTGGACACCGCTTTTATGAATTCAAGCGCAGTTATTGCGCCACTCATAGCTACAACTCTTTCACTATCTATTTCTCCGAATGTAGCACTGCGCACCTGTGCTTCATTGATGTTGCTTGGCGGAATTCTCTTACTACTCACTTGGCAAGTAGGCAGTTGGGAGCCAGAGAAGAAAGAAGCAAAGACGCCACCTATTTGGCGAGTTAAAGGTATTCAATTACTTGCGATTGAAGGAGTTGCAATTGGGTTGGGTTGGGGAGCATTTGATATCGGCGTTCCTGCTTTTGGAACTTTAGAGGGAGTTCCAGAACGAGTCGGTTTCCTCTTTGCGCTAATGGCTACATTTAATGTCATTGGTGGACTTGCAGCCGGAACAATTAGTAGAAAAATCTCACCACTTCGAGCTTTTCGAACAAATTACTTAATCTGGGCTCTTGTCTCGCTGCCATTGGCATTTACACATATGGATTACACGCTTGCGATAGTCACGATATTTCTCGCTTTTTTCGGGGGAGTCCAACAAGTTTTCTATTGGGAGATTACCGAAGCGGTAAGACCCAAGGGCGCTGCCGTACAAACATTGGGCTGGTTATGGACTATTGAAGGTTCTGCAGCCGCCGCGGGTACTGCAATTGGTGGTTATGTGGCAGAACATCTCTCGCCAAGATACTGCTTGGCTGCAACAACCGTGGCACTATTTATCGGTTATTTAATTATTACGCGAGGTCGGAAGCATTTAGGCGCAGCCGATCGAATTCCAACTGAAGCAGAAGATACTGCCGCGATGGAGAACACCGCGGATACAACTCATTAAGAATTATCAGTTTTCGGAAATACGACTTCATCCATAATAAGTAGAACTGCTGCAGCAATTGGGACGGCTAAGACTCCGCCAACTAAGCCGAGTAAAGATGTACCAAGCAAAGCCGCAACAATGGTTACAAGTCCTGGAATAGATAAAGTCCGTTTCATTATCCGAGGAGTTATCAAATAATTTTCAATCTGTACATAAGCGGTATAAAGAAGAAGGGCCAGTAGACCTTTTAGCGGCGACTGCGTTAATGCGACAAAAGAGACGATACTGCCCCCGATGAAATGTCCAACTAGCGGAATTAAAGCTACAAAGAGAATTAACATGCCAAGTGCTGCTGCATATGGAAGGTCGAGTACCAGACCTAGGGCAAATACAAAGATAGAAGCAAAGAAAGCAATCAAAATCTGACTTCCCACAAACGAACCGACTCGAGCAATGATCGCATCTCATATTTTTGAGATGCGATCTCTTCTTGAAGCAGGTGTCAAGCGGTAGAAAACTTTGGTCACATTTGGCAAGGAATAAAGAAAATAGAGCGTTAATACCAGAACAGTTAAAGTTGAGAATGCACCTGAAAGTACTGATTTCCCAACTCCAAGAACGCCACCGAAGGCTCCAGTTAGTAATTTTCCATCTGCAAACCAAGATTGGAATTTATCTTGTAGCGTTTGGATTAAGCCATACTCTTGGTCAAGACGTAGAAGAGTCTGATTATTTCGAAGAGAATCAATTAGTTGTGGAGCTCCTTCAACTAGATCATTTAATTGAGAAAATACTGGCGGAATAACTACGAGAGCTGCCGTTGCTACAACTACTAGAACCGCCACAACTACAAGTGATACTGAAAGACCACGTTTTAATCCACGCGCTGCAATCGTTGAGACTGCCGGATTTAATCCCATCGCTAGAAAAAGCGAGATTATGATGAGGATGAATACTTGACTTGCAGATTGCAGTGCCTGCAAAAGAGCTAGCGCTACTAACGCACCTGTTGCGAATAGAAATCCAAAGTAAAAGGGATGTTGTGTGTTAATTGGAGCGCCTTTAACCCCGTAATCATCGCCCTTTCGAGTAGAAGTGGGAGATTTAACTCTCGTTTTCTTAAAGACTCTTCTAATTGCGGCCATGACATAAGTCTAGAGCCTGAAAGAATTACGCCTATGTCGACGCGGTCGCAATTACATATCACCGGTCTTGGTGACGAGATTTCTTCACTCTCGCAATTACCTTGGGAGATACCGCTTGAGAATTGGCCGGAAGATTCTTCGCTTGCTGCGCAACGCGGTATTTCACGCCATGTTGTGAGGCTAGTCCGCGCAAATCCTTCTGATCCTGATTCTGAGATCTATGCGGTTAAAGAGACTGTTCCGGAATTTGCACACCGTGAGTATTTAGCGCTTCGCGAACTTGGAGTTAGGGGCGCACCTTCTGTGGCTCAAGTTGCGGTCGTAGATGGTCGTCATGATAAAGATGGAAATGAATTACCTTGTGCAATCGTTACGCGATTTCTACCTTTCTCTCAACCTTATCGCGTGATCTTAAGTGGAACGGTTACTCAACATGAAGTCTTTAATATGGCAAATGCACTCGCATATTTGCTGGTCAGATTGCACCTATTAGGTTTCTGGTGGGGCGATTGTTCGCTATCCAATTCACTTTTCCGAAGAGATGCCGAAGGATTTGCGGCATATCTTGTAGATGCTGAAACCGGTGAATTCCAGAGAAAACTTAGTGATGGCCAACGCGAACATGATTTAGATATCGCCAAATTTAATGTTGCAGCAGAGCTAGAAGATTTAAGACTTTCTGGAGTTTTATTTCCAGGGATGGATCCGGTACGTGCAAGTGAATCGGTAATTAAGAGATATCGACGAATCTGGAGCGCTTTAAGTGATCCGCAGGTTCTTCCAGCAAATGATCGCCATGCTGTTGAAAAAGCGATGCGAGCTCTGCAGGATCTGGGATTTGCCGTTGAAGAAGTTGATCTACAGTTGCAAGGCGATAGTGGAACTCTAAAGTTCACGCCAAAGTTGGTAGCTCCGAATTACCATTCGCAAAGGTTACGTAATTTAATGGGATTAGAAGTAGAAGAACTGCAAGCGAAAAGAATTCTGGCCTCCTTTGATCGCTTTAGATCTCGTGAAATTAATTCAACTCCCAATGAATCTGATGCTGCAAAGCGTTGGCTAAAAGAGGTCTTTAATCAGGTTATTAATTCAGTTCCTGACAATTTACGAGGTCGAATCGAAGATGCACAGTTATTCCATGAAGTTCTCGAGCATCGTTGGTATCTCGGGGAGAAGGCAGGGCACGATTTGGGTTTGCCACATGCTACTGAGAGTTATATTCGAGAGGTTTTGCCGTATCGCTTTGACTCTGGAAAAGTCTGAGAGGATTCCGCAGTGAGCATGCCACCTGCAAATTTTGGTAGAGCCTTTGATTTAAGTTCTCTCGGAAAACCTAAGGAAACTCTTCCTAAAGTATCTGCTAGCGCTGTAACAGTAGAAAATCTAATGCCAGATTTTGTTCAGATTTCAAAAGAGAAACCGGTTTTACTCCTTGCTTATGCAGAGCGCGCTCCGCAGACAGTTGCAATCCGTGATTTATTTTCAAAGTTAGCTGATGAAGATAACGGCACCTGGAAGTTTGGCGCTATCGAAGTAGAAAGCCAGACTCAGTTGGTACAGGCGCTGCGCATTCAATCGCTGCCGGCTGCAGTTGTATTTATAAATGAACAAGTACTGCCACTACCAGAGATTCCCGAGAAAGAAGATCAGATCAGAATTTTGCTGGCTCAAATCTTTAAATTAGCTAGCGAACGCGGTCTTACTGTAGATGTGCCCGAGATTCCAGAACCAAAAATGGAACCTGAAGAAGATGCCGCATTATCTGCGATGGAAAAGGGTGATTACTCAGGCGCTGCGATGGCATTTAGAAATTGGTTACAACGTAGTCCTCATGAACAGATGGCGAAGTTGGGGCTCGCTCAATGCGAACTTGCGATACGTGTTTCAACATTAGATTTTGAACGGACAATTAGCGATGCAGATAGCAAACCTGATTCAGTGAATGATCAGATAATGGCCGCCGATGTAGAAGTGGCAAGCGGTCGACATAAGAGCGGGTTTGAAAGACTGCTTCGCTGTGTAGCATCGCAAACTGGCGAGAATCGCGACCGCGCCAAAACACATTTACTTGCGCTCTTCCAATTGGTTGACCAGAGCGATCCAGATCTCATTAAGGCAAGACAACGGTTGGCGAGCGCACTCTTCTGATGACTCCAATAAATAAGCGAGAACGTCGTGATTTACAGTCAATTTTCTTCTTCTTTGGAGTTGGCGTTATGTGTCTTGCGCCGCGTCTGCCAGATATCAAAGCAAATCTAAATATTTCTACTACTTTCTTTGGCTTTTTAATGAGTACCGGATCTATTGGCGCTCTACTTTCACATTTAACAATGGGTTATGTGGTTCATCGATTAGGTGTGTATAAAGTATTGGTTTATAGCGCCATCTTTACTTATGTAACGATTGGAATTTTAGTTGAGACCAAGAATCCTTGGATCTATCTTTTGGTCAATATAATTTCAGGTTTTGCCTGGGCGTCGTATCACATCGCTATTAATGCACAAGCACTTCATCGCCAATCTGAAAGTGGCGAACATATAATTCCGATGCTTCATGGAATGTGGTCGGCTGGTGCGGTGACTACAGCATTTATTGCATTACTAATTTCTTCAAATGTCTCATTAAATTGGCATATTTACACCTTAATTGTATTGGTATTGATCTTGAAGCTGCGTGCAATAAATCGCTTAAAACCAGTATTACTTCTAGGTAATCAGGTTACCGAAGCAGATGAAATCGTAACCTTTGGCAAAATGTTAAAGTCATTTTCGATTGATTGGGTTGTAAGTATTGGATTCTTATGTGCGCTGATGTTGGAGTACTTGATGGGGGATTGGGCAACAATTTTGGCCCGGCAAGAATTCAATGTCTCAAAGTCGATGGCGGTCATTCCATATTTTCTATTTATGCTCTCGATGATTTTAGGTAGGTTCGGATATACCAGATGGAAGGGCTCTCGTACCGATAAAGAGTTGGTACAACCACTAGTTGTTGCTGGTGGAACAATCTTCATAACAAGCTTATTTCTAGGTTTGCAGATTAAAGAGAGCAATTTAGTTCTTGGCTATTCAATCTTCTGTCTCGGCTCACTTCTATCTGGGCTCGGCATTTCATTTGTCGGCCCACTCTTCTTTGGTTACGCATCAGCCAGATCAGATAAACCAGGTGGCGTTGCCATTGCAGAACTTGGCGCTTTAAATCAAGTACTTTCATTCCTTGGCAGGTCTGGAGTTGCGGTCTTTGCTGGAATGACTTCACTGCCGATTGCGATGATCATTCCCTCGGTAATGTTGATTTCAGTTGCCTTCTTTGTTGCTGCGGCAAGCCAACCAAAGCGTTCCTAACGGGGGTACTGCAAAGTCAGCGCAGTTTGACCAGCTAATTCAGTTTTACTTATTGGACCGATATTTACAACCCCGGAACCACCAAATTCAGATGAATCCGTATTTAGAAGTTCAAATAATTCTTGATCTTTTAGCGAATTCTTAATTGAATCAATTGGTAATCGGTAACTCATTTGGGGGACGGGTGAGAAATTTGTTACTGAGATTAGCGCATTTCCTGAATTATCTATCCGGGCGTAAGCCAAGATATTTCCTCCAGAATCATTATTGCTCAGCCACTGGAAGCCCGAACTCTTGGTATCTAGCTCCCAAAGTTCTCTATGTTGGATATAAATTGCATTTAATTTCTTAACTAAATCTTGAACAGTGGAGTGTTCGGAGTATTGCGTCAAATGCCAATCTAATGAAGCACCCTCACGCCATTCGTCATTTTGTGCAAACTCGCTCCCCATAAAGAGTAATTTCTTTCCAGGATGAGACCACATGTATCCATACAGGGCGCGCAATGTTGCGAGTTTTTGCCATCGATCGCCAGGAAACTTATTTACTAACGCCCGTTTACCATGAACTACCTCGTCATGAGAGAGTGGAAGTAAGAAATTTTCGCTCCATGCATAAAGTATTGAAAACGTTATCTCGCTGTGGTGATAGGCGCGATGAATCGGCTCACGTTGTAAATATTGCAAAGTGTCATGCATCCAGCCCATGTTCCATTTAAAACCAAAACCAAGTCCATTATCTGAAGTGGGTCTAGTAACTCCATCCCAAGCAGTGGATTCTTCGGCAATCATCATGATGCCTGGAAATTTTTTGTATGCGGTAGCGGTTGCTTCTTGCAAGAATCGCACTGCTTCTAAATTTTCTCGACCGCCATCTTTATTTGGAATCCATTCGCCTTCTTTTCGCGAGTAATCGAGATATAGCATCGATGCAACAGCGTCAACGCGTAAGCCATCAATATGAAACTCTTCCAACCAGTAAAGAGCGCTTGCTACGAGGAAATTTCGAACTTCATTTCGCCCGTAATTGAAGATGTAAGTTCCCCAATCAGGGTGCTCACCAAGTTTTGGATCTTCATGCTCATATAGCGCTGTTCCATCAAAACGAGCTAGCGCCCACTCATCTTTAGGAAAGTGTGCAGGCACCCAATCAAGTATTACGCCGATCCCAGCGCGGTGTAATTGATCTATTAAATATCGAAATTCATCTGGGGAACCAAATCTGGCAGTCGGAGCAAAATAAGAAGTGACTTGATATCCCCAAGAAGGACTGTATGGATGTTCACAAACCGGAAGAAGTTCCACATGGGTAAATCCTTGTGCTTTCACATAATTAGTAAGTTCAGATGCAAGTTGTAGGTAACTTAATCCTGGGCGCCAAGATCCCAAATGAACTTCATAAATCGAAATCGGGGATTGCCAAGGTTGAAATGTCTTACGCTCTGAAATCCATTCTGAATCACTCCAGATAAATTTGCTCTCATTTACGATGGAAGCGGTTGCCGGCGGAGTCTCTGTCTCTCTTGCCATGGGATCGGCGTGCTCTACCCACGAACCTTTTTGATTCAAAATTGCATACTTATATTTAGTTCCAGGTCCTACATCGGCTAGAAATAATTCCCAGAGTCCATTTGAACCAAGGGGAATCATGGGGTTAATCATTCGGTCCCAATTGTTCTTATCGCAGATAAGGCTTACCGTTTTTGCATTAGGGGCCCAAACTGCAAAAGAAGTACCAATAAGTTCGCCAGAATCGTTTCGAATTACATTTGCACCTAACGCATCCCAAAGCTTCTCATGGCGACCTTCTGAAATTAGATGAATATCCAATTCGCCAAGAGTCGTATGAGGGTTCAAATATCCAATCGGTGGCTTCTTTGAAGTTTTGCGAGTCGGAAGTAATCTTTTAAAAGAGAATGACATCAGAGTTTTACGCGGCAGATATGTGCCACTTTCCCATGTGGACGAGCCGGATCTAATTTTATGTAAGTCTGGCGGTTCCACGAATACTTTTCGCCATCTAAGAGATCAACTACCTCAAAAGATTCTTTATCAATACCGAGAGCCCACATATCCCAGTTAACCGTGCACTCACGAGCGTTGAATCCATCCAAATTTACAACAACCAAAATCAAGTTCTTACCTTCTCTTTTAGAATAAGCAATTACCTGATCTGAATTAGTCTCATGAAAAACAAGATTTCTTAATCTCTGAAGCGCAATATTTTCACGCCTAATTTCGTTTAGTTTCTTTATATAAGGGGCCAGCGATATGCCTTTTTTCTCAGCGGCTTGCCAATCGCGAATTTTTATCTCATATTTCTCGCTATCGCGATACTCCTCTTTACCTTCTGCTAGCGGTAGATGTTCATATAGTTCGTATCCGGCATACATTCCCCACGAAGGTGCAAGCGTCGAAGCAAGGACGGCACGTAAGGCAAAGACCGCAGGATTCCCACTCTGTAAATGGAAGGGAAGGATGTCTGGTGTATTTACCCAGAAATTAGGGCGAAAGTATGCGCTAGTTTCCCTAGAAACTTCTCGGCCATATTGCATTAATTCATCTTTTGTGACTCGCCAAGTGAAATATGTATAGGACTGTTGGAATCCAGCTTTACCTAATGCGTGCATCATAGGTGGATTTGTAAATGCCTCTGCCAAAAAGATTACATCGGGATGTTCTGAATTAACTTTGGCAATTAATTCTTGCCAGAAGTGAACTGGTTTGGTGTGTGGATTATCTACTCTAAAGATAGTAATGCCGTTTTCAATCCAGAAAGTTACAACCCGATAAATCTCTTTAAATAGGGCTGGATAGTCATTATCGAAGTTGAGCGGATAGATATCTTCATATTTCTTAGGAGGATTTTCGGCATAGGCAATTGATCCATCGGGACGTTTGGTGAAAAACTCAGGGTTGCTCTTGACCCAAGGATGATCTGGTGAACATTGCAGGGCAAGATCGAGGGCGACTTCGATCTTGTTCTTACGAGCCACTTTAAGAAATTCTAGAAAATCATCTAACGTCCCAAGTTCTGGATTAACTGCATCGTGTCCGCCATGACGGTTACCGATGCCCCATGGGACCCCAGGATCACTTTCCGTTGCAGTAAGAGAATTATTTTTGCCTTTTCGGTGGCTATAACCAATTGGATGTATGGGTGGAATATAAAGAACATCAAATCCCATATCAGCTACGGCTGGCAATCTCTTTGCAGCTGTCTTGAAGGTTCCTGATGTAATTGAGCCATCAGAATTTTTAACTGCACCTTCACTACGTGGAAAAAATTCATACCAGCTGCCGAATAATGAGCGTTCGCGTTCTACTTTAATTGGATACTTTGCACGTCGCGCAATTAGCTCTTTTGCATACTCACCTTGATTATCTCCAGTTACTTCGATTTGAAATTGCCAGACGCCTGTACTTGTAGGCACGACAAAAGCCTCGTAACGAGAACTACCAGGCCAGATTTCGCGCATTGCGAGCCGTGAAACTTCTTTTCCTTCAGGATTTATTAGTAGAGCAAAGGCAGAAAAAGTTTCATGGCCTTCTCTAATGATTGTTGCCGAGATCGGTAAAGCTTCGCTTGGAATCGCTTTCGCGCCTATCTGCTCGCTTCCAAAGATGGTTACTGGAGCGATATCTAGGATGGGAAAACGTCCAATCATCCAGTTCCTTCAGTATTT
>JBJSWS010000024.1:0-856 GCA_046085985.1 Actinomycetales bacterium | reverse complement strand
GCCAAAAATAATTAATGCCGAGAGTCATCAGAATTACGCCGATAACGATTATCGCGTCGAAAATAGCTACTTTTCCAATAATCCAAAAGTCATTTAGGTATCCATAACCGTTCTGCCTAAACTGGAGGAAGTTAACCGTGGCATTTGAATTCTCATCGACATATCTTTCAAAGGCAGTTGTTGCTTGACCAACAGCCAGCCAGGTAATCGCAACCGGCATGAAGACGAAGGAATTGCGCCAAATAGTGGTGATTCTTGCAAACCTTGCGAATTGTTCACCGCGTCGTGAGATTGGGTGAGGCAGTGCGTCGAATGGGTCAATCGTTGCCCACATCGTTAACTGCTTCTTTTTTATCAGAGCAGGAATTATCCGTTGGACATATGGATCTTTAAGTAATCCATACTTGCGAGCCCATATTTCTATGAGCTCTGCAAGTAAGCGATTCTTTTCAACGCGTCTTGAGGAAGCCATTCAATCTACTTTGTCCGCTACTTAATTAACTGAACTGCATTCAAATCGCTAGCGATTGAAAGTGCAGTCTCGGCTTCGGGATCAAAGATTTCAATTTGGAATGGTTCTGATTTAAATGCAACATAGACGTTGGTCGGTGATTGCTTGTTGTAATAAATCACGCCTTTGTCATCAGAACGTGCCAAGCTAACGCCATTTGGTTGGTTGCCTGCTGCAAGAGTTGCCTCATAACCGTTCTGTTCTTTATAAGTTGCAACCACGCGGAAGCGTGGCGAATTATCAGAAATATCTTTGCCACCAGGCAAGTAACGAACATAAATCGCGCCAGTGTTCTGTGCAGTAATCGTGTACTTTGCACCGCGCATTGGACCAGCCCAGTAAACA
>JBJSWS010000023.1:0-3190 GCA_046085985.1 Actinomycetales bacterium | reverse complement strand
GCCGCATGCATAAATTTGGCAATCCTTTACAAACTTCTGCAAAGATCGCTTTGCCGACAGTAAACCGACTAATTCTTTAGAGTTTGGAACCTTTGCATAGACGCCATCGATTACTTTGTATCCAGAAGGTGGCCAGACGGCTTTTGGCGATGGAATCGGAACCGCTTTCTTCTTCGCCAAATTCAAATCCGCCCGTGCTAGGGAAGGTGCAGCAAGAAATCCAATTGAACTTATCAATATCATCACAATTAAATTGCGAAATCTCTTTTGGCGCACCCGCTAATCTTGCCGGAAATAGGTCAGAATCTCCCTGTGAGTCCACGTAAAAATCGCCCCAAGTCGAGGCAGCGCGCTATGGATAGCGGTGAAATCATGGCTTCACATGAAACGATTGAAGAAGATATCGATGGAATCTATCGAGTTCGCAAGATCACCGGATCAAGTTCTACTAAACCGTATCGATGTCCGGGCTGTGATCAATTAATTCGAATGGCAACGCCACATATTGTCGCTTGGCTTGACGGAGATGTTGAATCAAGACGCCATTGGCATACTCCATGTTGGAGTAAGCGAAATAATCGAAGGCCAAATACGGAACGTACTCGTAACGCTCCGCGTTACTAACGAATTCGGCGTTTGTGCAATAATTTGACTAAGCGAACTAGAATTTTATCTGCCGATTCAGATCGATTAAAGGTTGTAAATTCCAAAGGAATCCGGAATCTTCGGCGCACAACAGTTCTGGGATATGTGAATTCTAATAATCCTTCAGCGCCATGAATTCGACCGTAGCCGCTATCTTTTACGCCACCAAATGGAATTGAGCCAATAGCCGCAAAAGAAAAGGCTGAATTAATGGAAACCATTCCACATTTAAGTAGCGCAGCAATCCGCTTTCCATTTCGTTTCGACCAGACGGCAGCGCCGAGACCGTAATTTGTCGCATTCGCTAGATCGACAGCTTCATCCATATTCGCAACGGTATTGATTACCAAGGTTGGTCCAAAAGTCTCTTCAGTTATAGCAATTGAATCTTCTGGAACATCGGCCATTATGACCGGTTCTACATAACCTCGGGAAACAGATTTGGTACTACCTAATAAGAATTTGCCACCCCGTTTTGCGGCGTCATCAATATGACTCTGAATAACTTTGAGTTGCGAAGGCATGGTTGCCGGGCCGTATTTTGCGCCATCACCAAAACCAGGCTTAAGTTCTTTTGCCTGTTTCACAATCTCTTCTTTAAATTTTTCAGCTACCGTTCGATGAACATAGACTCGCTCTGCTCCGATACATGATTGTCCAGCGTTAGACATGGCATGCCAGAGCGTCATCTCAGCAGCTTTTTTAATATCGGCATCACGATCTACTAGAACTGCATCTTTTCCACCGCACTCCAATACAACTGGTGTCATATTGAGAGCACATGCTTGTGCAACTTTCTTCGCAGTTCGGGTAGAGCCAGTAAAAGAAACTTTGCCAAGTTTGCTCTCGGTTAGGGCAATTCCAGTCTCTGGGGTTCCAGTTATTACTTGGAAGATATTCTTAAAAGGCGCAATTCGATTCCAGCTTTCTTCAAGGTATGCAGCGATTGCCGGTGTGTATTCACTTGGTTTAAAGACAACAGTATTTCCGGCGGCAAGTGCATATGCAATTGAACCGACCGGAGTAAAGATCGGATAGTTCCAAGGTCCGATTACACCAACTACACCATAAGGAACTCGTTGAACTTGTGCCGCCATATTGAACATCAGCAGACCAACTGGCCGATTCTGTTTACTAAGAATTCTGTGTGCGTTTTTTCCCGCCCAAGAAATATGCTCAATGGCGAGGGCAACCTCAAGTTTGGCATCACTAAATGGTTTTCCAGTTTCACGATGAATCAGATTCGCTGCGGTATCAATCTCTCGTGTTAAGACTGATGCCCAATCTCGTAACGCAATATAACGAGCCCGAAATCCAAGTTCTGCCCAACGCTCGCTTGCTTTTTCTGCCTGTTCTACGACTTTCGAAACTTCTGCTGCTGTGAAATTTGGAAATACGCCAACTACTTCACCGGTTGCTGGGTTTAATGATTCAAAACTCTTCTTACTCGAATTGGATTTTCGTGCCATGGGAGAAGACTAAACTCTCTGCCATGGCTGAGCTGATTAGACCAAGCACAATTTTGCCGGCCGAGCGTAGCCCCATAACCATTCTCACAAGCGATGGGCTAAGACTTATCGGGGAAGTCGCTACACCTCTTTCTGGGGATCGCAGTAATGCAATTCTCTGCTTTCACCCTCGGCCGACTCATGGCGGGATGATGGATAGCCATATCTTTAAGAAGGCAGCAAACAGACTTCCTGCGATGGCAGATATAACTGTTATTCGGTTTAACACTAGAGGCACGGAAAGTGAACAAGGAAAGAGCGAAGGCGAATTTGGAAATGGCGTAACTGAGCAAGCGGATGTGATTGCGGCCATTGATTACGCCTTTGATACTTTAAAAGTTAAGAACCTTTGGATTGTTGGCTGGTCTTTTGGAACTGATTTAGCTTTGCAATATGCGACAGACTCTCGAATAAAAGGTTTGATTCTTCTATCGCCACCTTTGCTTACAACTAAAGATTCCCATTTAGATTTCTGGGCAAAAGATGGCCGCCCTGTTATTGCCTTAGTTCCAGAATTCGATGAATTTCTAAATCCGGTTCAAGCGAAGGAAAGATTCTCGCCATTTCCTTCGATAAATCTAATTGCAGTTGCCGGAGCCAAGCATCTATGGGTGGGCGAGCCATTTGTTCATCGAGTACTAAGCGAAATTGTTAATTTTGTTAACCCAACTAAATTGCCACTTGCGACGGAATACTGATGAGTATCGCTTTGGAAATCATAGGATTATAACCGTGGGAGCAAACTTAAGAAGTTATCGTGATGTAATTAAGTCTCCAGGTGCGTTACGCCTAATTCTCTCTGCCTACCCCGCAAGAACTGCTTACGGAATGATCTCTCTCTCGATATATTTCAAAGTTCAACAAGCTACTGGCTCGATTGCAATCGCCGGATTAGCTACTGGATTGAATGGATTGGCAGGAGCTATAACGGCTGGAATTCGTGGCGCTGTAATAGATCGGTTTGGCATGATCTGGCCATTACGAGTACTCGTGCCAAGTTATGCATTTATGATTGTAATCCTAAGTTTTGGCCAAGG
>JBJSWS010000022.1:0-13688 GCA_046085985.1 Actinomycetales bacterium | reverse complement strand
TTCAAATATTCAAAAAGAGATTGCGCCCAAATTAGTTGGCGCTGATCCATTTGCTCAACGTGCAATTGATAAATTAATGATTGATTTAGATGGAACTGCAAATAAATCAAGGTTGGGCGCTAATGCAATACTCGGAGTTTCCTTAGCGGTTGCAAGAGCAGCTTGTAATTCAAAGAAGCTCCCTCTGTATAGATTTATCGGTGGCGAAAGCGCCGAACTTTTACCTGTACCAATGATGAACATTCTCAATGGCGGCGCACATGCTGATACAAATGTTGATATCCAAGAATTTATGATCGCACCTATTGGTGGGAAGAATTTCAAGGAGGCGCTTCGTTGGGGCGCAGAGGTTTATCACGCGTTAAAGTCAGTACTAAAAAAGCGTGGACTTGCAACAAGTATCGGTGATGAGGGCGGGTTTGCACCAAATTTAGAGAGTAATCGCGCTGCGCTCGATCTAATTGTTGAAGCAATAACAAAAGCGGGTTACAAACTAGGTTCTGATATCGCATTAGCCATGGATGTTGCGGCGACCGAATTTTATAAAGATGGAAGCTATGAATTTGAAGGCAGCAAACTTTCAGCCCAAGAGATGATCTCTTATTACAAGGGCCTAGTAGATTCATATCCATTAGTTTCTATTGAAGATCCATTGGCAGAAGATGATTGGGATGGCTGGCAATCAATTACAGAAGTATTGGGTGAGAGAGTGCAATTGGTTGGCGATGATTTATTTGTTACCAACCCAGAGCGCCTATCCCGAGGTATTTCAACAAAAACTGCAAACGCGCTTTTAGTAAAGGTAAATCAGATTGGTTCACTTACCGAGACACTTGATGCAGTCGATATGGCGCACAAAGCTGGCTATCGCTCAATGATGAGCCATCGCTCTGGTGAAACAGAAGATACAACGATTGCCGATTTAGCTGTTGCGACTTCTGCAGGTCAGATAAAAACTGGGGCACCAGCTCGAAGTGAACGCGTTGCAAAGTACAACCAATTGCTCAGAATTGAAGAGGAGCTTGGTGCGAAGGCAAAATATGCAGGAAAGTCTGCCTTCCCAAGATTCAAATGAGTCCGCGTAAATTTAAATTAAAGAACGCGTTCTCCGATTTTGCAGAAGGTCGTGGCATCTCAACCAGACTCTTAATTCTCTTTATAGTTTTATTTGCGATGGCTGTAACGCTGGCTCCGCCAACACAACACTATTTCGCCCAGCGCGCACAAATCAGTGCACTTGAATCAAGTGTTGAATCGAATCGCAAGAAACTTGAAGAGGCTCGCGCAGAGCTAGAACGTTGGAAAGATCCAGAGTACGTGAAATCCCAAGCCAGAGCGAGATTGCATTTTGTCCTTCCTGGTGAAAAACAATACATAATTTTGGGAGCAACCCCTGAGGTTTCAGATTCCTCGCAAGGGGCCGCACCAATCAATCAAGATTTCCCATTAGGAGTTCCGTGGTACTCGCGAATAATCTCTTCAATCACTTCTGTTGGCGTTGGCAATAACGGAACATCTGAATAATTTATGAATAATGAACCTACCGAACGCGATCTTGAAGTATTGGCGGTCCAACTAGGACGTACCGCTCGCGATGTACATGCCGTTGCCTATCGCTGTCCCTGCGGAAATCCTGCGGTTATCGAGACTCCTCCTCGATTAAGCGATGGCACGCCATTTCCAACTTTTTACTATGCAACTTGTCCCAATTTAACTTCTGAGATTTCAACTCTTGAAAATAGCGAGTTGATGGAAGATATGAATAAGCGACTCGAGTCAGATCCAGAACTAGCTGGAAAATATCACGCTGCTCATGATGATTACATCGCTGCAAGGAGCGCTCTTGGAATCGATGTTCCAGAAGTTAGTGGAATCTCTGCTGGCGGAATGCCAGATCGAGTTAAATGTTTACATTCACTTGTTGCACATTCATTAGCGGCAGGTGCAGGTGTTAATCCCCTCGGTGATGAAGCTCTATCTGCGCTTGGCAACTGGTGGCAGAACGGCAATTGTATGGAACGAAGAAATCAAGGTGCGCAATGAGTCGGGTCGCTGCAATTGATTGTGGAACAAATTCCATCCGATTACTAATTGCTGATATCAGTGATGGAAACTTTCGTGAGATTTATCGAACCATGGAGATTGTGCGGCTTGGAGAAGGCGTAGATAAGAACAAGAGTTTTGATCTAAAAGCTATTGATCGCACCTTGGCTGCGGTAGCTCAATTTGCTTCTGAAATCGGGCGACGTGGCGTAACCGCAATTCGATTCTGCGCAACTAGTGCTACTAGAGATGCCGAGAATCGCGAACTCTTCATTAATGGTGTAACAAATATTCTTGGTATTGCACCTGAAGTGATAAGTGGGGAAGAAGAAGCCAGACTCTCATTCACAGGCGCGGTCCGCGAAATGCATATCTCTGATTCCCCTTTCCTAGTGGTTGATATTGGCGGCGGCTCAACTGAATTTGTCTTTGGAGCTGCCACGGTTGAATTTGCACGAAGCGTAAATATTGGATGCGTTCGGATGAGCGAGCGTCACTTGAATGCCCATCCGGCTACTAGTGAAAGTATTGAATCGGCAATCAGAGATATTGATCTAGCAATTGCGCAGGCTGCGAAAGACGTTCCGATTAAATCTGCAAAGACGTTAATTGCGGTTGCTGGAACTGCAACGATAGTTGCTGCAGCAGCACTTGGGCTGGAGAGCTATGACAGATATGCAATTCATTTATCTCGAATATCTGCGGCTAAGGTGAGTGAAATTTCTAAAATGTTTCTCTCGATGTCCCGTGAAGAGATTGCACAGCTCGGTTACATGCATCCGGGCCGAGTTGATGTAATTAGCGCGGGAGCTTTGGTTTTAGATCGGGTACTAAAGCAGAGTGGTGCAACAGAATTTGTGGCATCTGAATCGGACATTCTTGATGGAATTGCGTGGAGCCTTGGCGAAAAATCTTAAAGCAATTGATAAGCAGTTAATTAATTGTAAGAGATGTCCGCGACTAGTTTCATGGCGAAGCGAAGTTGCCATTACAAAACGAAAGTCATATCAGGCGGAAGATTATTGGGGTAAACCAGTACCAGGATTTGGGCCAAGTGATGCAAAACTATTAGTAGTTGGATTAGCGCCAGGTGCACATGGAGCAAACCGCACTGGAAGAATTTTTACGGGAGATAGTTCAGGGGATTGGCTATATCGAGCGCTCTTTAATGCCAATTTAGCAAAGCAACCAGAGAGTATTTCGGCAAAAGATGGTCAAGAATTATTTGGTACAAGAATTACTTGTGCAGTTCATTGCGTTCCACCTGACAACAAGCCAACGGTTGAAGAAATTAATACTTGTGGGAATTGGTTTGCGCAAGAAGTTAATACTTTCTTTCCGACAGTACGTGCCTATCTAGCTCTTGGGAGTATTGCTTGGCAGGCAACGCTTCGAACCTTGAGCGAGATAGGTGAGGAATTACCTAGAAAGCGCCCAAAGTTTGGCCATGGAGCCAATTTCAAGTTCCAAGGTAGCGACGGGAATATTAGATTGGTCATTGGGAGTTACCACCCGAGCCAACAGAATACTTTTACCGGAAAGTTAACGCGATCCCAATTGGATTCAGTTGTGCGGAAGGCAGGTAGATTTGCCCACGCTGATTCGCCCCTGTAGCCCAATGGCAGAGGCAGACGACTTAAAATCGTCCAAGTGTGGGTTCGACCCCCACCGGGGGCACCATCAGTTAACAAACCAGTTAACTTATAAAGCAATTAGTTAGTAACTAAAAGGAGAGCAATGAATAGTTCTAATCCAGTACTAAATCGGGCGTATAGCCGACGTGGTTATGCGGCGATGGATGCGGATGCAAAACTGGAAGAAACTTATAACTCACCTGCTGCTTCATCTCTTCGTACCGGACGTATGACGATGGATGATATTGTAGCACGAACTGGAATTCTTCTCGGTACAGCAGTTGCCGTTGGCGGTGCTGCTTGGTATTTAAATCTTCCTGGTTCATTTCTATTAATCGGACTGGTTGGCGGATTAATTACCGGCTTAATTGGCGCATTTAGCCGTCAAGTTAAGCCAGCTCTTTATCTAGTTTATGCAGTTTGCCAAGGTTTAGTTCTTGGAATTCTTAGCAAGACTTATGAACTTTTTTATCCAGGGATTGTGCAACAAGCAATCGTTGCGACTATTGCTGCATTTGTCGGAATGCTCTTTATGTACAAGAGCGGCAGATTGCGCGCAACACCTAAATTCACAAAAGTTCTTATGGGTGCAGCTCTTGGCTACTTGGTCCTTGGTCTGGGAAGTTTGATCAGCGTCCTATTTGGCGGCGGCAGTCTTTACTCATTGAGCCTCTTTGGACCAATGTTGGCATTTTCCGGTGTTGCGATAGCAAGCTTCTTCTTGATTCTTGATTTTGATCAAGCTGAGCAAGGTGTCCGAATGGGAGTTCCGGAAGAGGAATCCTGGCGCGCAGGCTTTGGACTCTTGATGACTACAGTCTGGCTATATCTAGAAGTACTGAGATTGCTAGCAATCTTGCGTGGAGATAACGACTAATCTTCGCGTAATTGAAGTTTTGCAGAGTCCCCGAGGCTGGAATTGGTCTCGGGGATTCTTATTGCAATAACTATTGCAAGTGAGAAGATGATCGTGCTTATCAAAATCGCCTCGCGATATGAGAATAAATCAGCGATAAAACCTAGTAGCAATGGACCAACAATCATTCCGGCATCACCGGCCATCTGCCAGGCGGCATAAACCTTTCCAGTTTTACCTTTAATTACATCACCGACGATGGCGCCAGCGGAGGCGGCAAATCCTGCGCCAAAGCCAAGAACTATCATTCCAATTAAATATACCAAGACGCTATTAGCAAGAATTAGAATAATTAATGCAAATAAAGTTATTGAAAATCCAGCGATTATTACTGGACGGCGCCCATTCTTATCTGAATATTTTCCAGCCCGAATCATTACAGTTCCTTGAGCGATTAGCGCAAGGGTAAAACTCAACCCGACAACTGCTGCAGTTGCGCCGAGATCAGAAACAACAAAGAGCGGCAAGATTGATGAACGCATCCCAAAGAAGATCCAACTGCCCAGAAATGCTAGAAATAATGAATATAGATAAGGGCGAATCTTTATCGCTTCTCGGAAAGTTAGCGCTGGACCTTCGACTTTACTAACAGACTTTCCCAACCTTTTTTCATGTAAGAAGATCAATGAAACGGTTCCAGCGACGATCAGAAGTGCGCTGTAGATAAAGAATGGCGCTCGTGGCGAGATTGCAAGCAGCGCGCCACCAAATGCTGGTCCGGCAACTCCTCCTGCAATAAAGCCACCGTTGTAAAGTGATTGAGATCTGCCGCGTTGACTATCACTTACGACCCGAAGAAGTAGCGCGCCAGCAGAGACTGAGAACATGGACGAGCCAAGGCCACCTGCAGATCTAAAGAACAGTAGTTGCGAATAACTCTGTGCTAACCCGGCAAGCAGAGTAAAGCCTGAGACCATAATGAGACCAAAGCCAAGAACTAATCGTTCACCAAAGCGATCTACTAATTTTCCCGCAATGAGTCCTGAGGTAAAACGCATCACTGCAAAGCTAGAGATGATGAGTCCCACCAAAGTATTTGAGACGCCAAAAGATTTAGCGAAGATTGGGATAGCTGGGATTATCAATCCAAAGCCAACTGCAACGAGAAATGAGATAGAAGTTAATACCGATACTTCTCTCGGTAGATCTTTAAATGGCGAGTTAAATCTCATCCCAGAGTTTCGCCAGCTGCATCCTGGCGGGCGCTAGCGTGCTCATGGCTTGATTGCAGCGGTTTTTCTTTTAGGAATATTGCAAAGAAGAATCCCAGCAAGACAACTGGAAATGCCACCCAGAAAACAGTTTGGAACGAGCTCATAAATGCCTCCAATACTGTGCTCTGTACCGGCGCAGGCAGGGTAGCGATTGCTTCGGTGTTATTTTGCAGAGTTCCAATCAGGGTTGGATCTAGTTGCGAGAGTTGATCAGGGTTACTTTGCGCCAATTTTGCAAAACCACTCTCAAGATTGCTTGCAATCCGCTGACTTAAAATCGTTCCGAAGATGGCAGTACCAAATGCGCCACCGAGTGAGCGGAAGAATGTATTTGAAGAAGTTGCGATACCTAGATCCTTGTAATCAACGGCATTTTGTAACGCGATTACGATGGTCTGCATCGATGCGCCAAGACCAGCTCCAACGATTATTGAATAAATTGATAACTGCCAGTAAGGAGTATCAGTTTGCAGACGAGTCATCAAAAGAATTCCAATGCTCATTGTGATTGTGCCAACGATTGGAAAGATTCGATATTTACCCGTCTTTGTGATGACTCTTCCGCTTGTAATAGTTAGAGAGAGAATTCCAAGCATCAATGGAATCAATTTCAAGCCAGCTTCGGTTGCTGTTGCTCCTTGAATAATCTGGAGATAAAGCGGGAGCATGATTATGGCGCCAAACATTCCTGCGCCAATTATGAAACCGATAATTGAAGTCAATGCAAAGGTATGATTCTTAAAGAGATTTAACGGAAGAATTGGCTCAACTGCTCGTCGCTCCCAAAGAATATAAAGAAGTACAAATGCAAAACCAAGTACCAGCGTTGTGACGGTAAGTCCATCTCTCCAACCATTTTCTGGGCCAAGTACGGAAAGTGCCACCAAGATTGCTACAACTGCAGCAACCACAAGAGCCGCACCCAAATAATCGATTTTATGTTCGCGACGTTGTTTGGGAATATGTAAAACCAGAGCCGTAACAATTAACGCCAAAACTCCAAATGGGAGATTGATGTAGAAAATCCAACGCCAGCCAGTTACACCAAGAATTTGTGCACGATCCGAGAAGAAACCACCAATTAACGGACCAGCCACCGAGGAAAGTCCCCATACTGCGCCAAACATTCCTTGATATTTTCCACGCTCGCGCGGTGCGACGATATCGCCAACAATTACGAAAGTAAGTGCCATCAGACCACCGGCGCCAAGTCCTTGGATCGCACGAAATGCGATTAGTTGTTCCATTGAGGCAGCTGCGCCCGATAGGAAAGAACCAATTAAGAAAACAATTATTGAAAATTGATAAACCGGACGTCGTCCATATAGATCTGAAATCTTTCCGTAAAGCGGTGTTGATGCAGTTGAAGTCAGAAGATAAGCGGTAACAACCCACGAGTAATGATTCAAACCATTGAAATCTTCAACGATCATCTTCAATGCCGTAGAGACGATTGTTTGGTCTAACGCGGCAAGTAATAATCCGGTCATCAAACTGCTCATGATGATGAGGATTTCGCGATGTGTTAGTGGCTTTGAATGATCTACTTTGGTGCGCTTTGACATGGTTTCCTTAATTTTTGCATTATCAATTTTGTTGAGAGAGGTAAGGCTACTACTGTGGCCTCAATGAAAAGCGTTGTGGCAGAGAATTTGGTAAAAACTTATGACAAGGGCAAGGTCAAAGCGCTTGATGGTTTAAGCCTAGATGTGAGTGAAGGCACAGTCCTTGGAGTACTGGGACCAAATGGTGCAGGTAAGACCACAACAGTTCGCGTTCTATCGACACTTCTCACCCCAGACTCCGGCAGCGCATTTGTTGCTGGCATTGATGTGATTAAACATCCGGAGAAAGTTCGTGAAGTAATTGGCTTATCAGGTCAATATGCAGCAGTTGATGAAACGTTAACAGGTTGGGATAACTTGTTGATGTTTGGTCGCCTTTATCATTTATCGCAAGCAAAGGCGAAAGTAAGAGCAACTGAATTACTAGAGCAATTTGCCCTAACCGATGCAGCGAAACGACCAATCAGAACTTATTCAGGTGGTATGCGACGCAGATTAGATCTTGCTGCCTCTTTAATTGTTAATCCGAAGATTCTATTTTTAGACGAACCAACAACTGGCTTAGATCCACGAGGTCGCCAGGAGATGTGGGGCGTAATTAAAGGACTAGTTAAAGGCGGAACTACTCTGCTTTTGACTACCCAATATCTAGAGGAAGCTGATCAATTAGCTGATGAGATTGTGGTTGTCGATCACGGCAAAGTTATTGCCCGTGGAACTTCTGATGAATTGAAGCGTCAAGTTGGCGGCGAGAGACTTGAAATTGTTGTAACTGAAAGTGAAATCGCCAGAGTTAAAGATCTTGTTGCCAAAGTTGCTTCTGGAAAAGTTACCGTAGATGACGATTTAGGAAAGATTTCTGCGCCAGTAAGTTCTGGATCGAGGGCCTTGATTGAGGTAGCCCGCGGCCTTGATGAGATATCAATTCATCCGCTTGATATTGGGTTGAAGCGACCATCCCTAGATGATGTATTTATTTCCCTAACTGGCCACGTTGCAGAGGAAGAAGTGCCGGTTACACAGAAGCGAGGTCGAAAGTAATGCCACATGTAATTGCTGATGCATTAATCATCACAAAGCGACAATGGTTACAGCTTTTTCGAGTACCTGAATTTTTAATCTTCTCAACGATTCAGCCTGTTATGTTCGTTCTGTTGTTTCGTTATGTCTTTGGTGGATCGATTTCAACAGGAATTCCAGGTGTGGATTACGTTCAGCTGTTGATGCCGGGCATCTTTGTACAGACAGTCGCTTTTACGCTCGCGGGTACCGCAGTTGGCCTTGCTGAAGATATGCAGAAAGGTTTGATTGATCGCTTTCGCTCGCTACCTATTTCGAGAGCTGCAGTTGTCTTCGGTCGCGCGGTTGGAGATGGCTTACTTAATATCGTTGTTCTTTTTGTTATGGGTGTAGCTGGTTATCTTGTCGGTTGGCGACCCATCTCTGGAATCTTTAGCGTCGCACTTGGCTTTCTATTCTTGTTGCTATTTGGTTTTTCGATGGCTTGGGTCGGAATTCTGATTGGACTATCAGTAAGAGAAGCAAGAGTTGCTAACTCAGTGGTCTTCATTGCGGTATTTCCGCTAACTTTTTTATCAAACGCCTTTGCTCCTACGACCGGCATGCCAAAGCCACTTCAGTATTTTGCCGAATGGAATCCAGTATCAACAATGGTTGCCGGTTGCCGCGAGCTATTTGGTCTTGAGAATATCTTTGGAGTTACAGCTAATTCATGGCCCAGCCAGAATCCATTACAGATGTCTCTTATCTATATTGTTTTGATAATTGCAGTATTTCTTCCGCTGAGCGTTCGCAAATACGTGCGAGCCTCATCAAAGAAATAACTAAGCAAAGAAATCGGCAGCTAAAACTTTAACTGTTATCGCTTTGCCATTTGGCGCTGTGTAAGAGCGAACATCTCCAACATTTGCACCCATTACTGCTGAACCAAGTGGTGATTGTTCGCTATAGACATCCAAATCACCGGTTGATATTTCACGGGAACCAAGGAGAAACTCCATCTGGTTACCCATAATTTCTACTTTAACTTTCATGCCAGGACTTACTCGCCCTGCTTCTCCTGTCGGAGTTCCAATCTCTGCATTTTCGAGGAGCGCTTTAAGTTGTCGAATTCGCGCTTCTAGTTTTCCTTGTTCTTCTCTGGCAGCGTGGTATCCGCCATTTTCTTTTAAATCACCCTCTGCTCTAGCGGCTTCAATCTTCTTCACAACCTCACTACGACCGGTTGTTTCCAACTCTGTTAACTCTGCCGATAACCGATCAGCAGCTTCTTGGGTTAGCCAGGTCTTTGTCATGAGGAGTGAAGATTACTTAATCAATCCGATTGGTGCGGACGACATTCCACCACGCCGGCATTTACAGCGGGCAATCTCGTTGGAATCTGCGCGGTAACTTTCTGGTTCTTCACCCCGGCCGGCACCAGCAGATCGATTTCACCAACTACATTCTTATCAAGATCTCGAGCAAGTAAGGTGCAGATAAATTCGGTATCTGGATTCTTTCTAGTTAGCGCAAATGTGATTGAGATTGCTCGGTCATCAACCGCTTTAAAACTTATTAGTGATGTGCGAGATTCTGGATTTGAATGAACCCAGGCGGTCCAAAGTAACCATGGGATTGCAATTACTGCGATAAAGAGCGCAACATACTTCCAGCGGCCCGGTTTTACCCCGTAGCGTTCTCTCAGGAATTCACTCTGGAGATTCTTATCTGACATGGGATGATTCTCGCATGAGAGAACAGAATTTGGGCCAGGGAGTTGCCGGTTCATTGACAATGATTCTGCTAACTGTGGCATGTGTAATCCTTTTCCGAAGTTTCTATAAGCGATACAAGCGCATGGAGGAACGTCGGATTCAAGATGAGCAGAATTAAGAATTTAATACTTGGCACATTTGCAGTTTTAATTTTAGTAGCAATCTTTATCTTGTTGGGATTCTGGCAATTAGATAGAGCGGCACAAGTTAAAGAATTACAGAAGCCATATATAGAAAAGCCAATAGTTGAACTTGCGAAAGTAGCCAAACCAAATAGAAATCTTGCTGGGGAATCGGTAAATCGGATAGTTAGCTTTACCGGAACTTACGTAACGCAATTATTTGCGCCAAACCAGATAGATAATAAAAAAGTTGAATCTACTTGGAGTATTGGCTTGATGGAGATTGATGGTGGTGGTTATCTATTGGTTGTTCGAAGTTATGAGCCATCGGAGTTACCACGCGGCGATGTTGCAGTAACTGGTCGATTAATTCATCGCCAATTTGATGATGTTTCACCTAACGCGCAAAGTTCTAAAGGGGAGTTACGGAGAATTGATCCATCTCTAGTAGTTGCTCAGTACGGAGGCGATTACTACGACGGTTATGTAGTTGCGCAGAGTGAAGAAGTGAATGGTCGTATTATTTCGGCAGAACGTGTAACTATCGATCCAGTTCAATCGACAGTCCCGGGCTACTATTGGCAGCACATCGCGTATGTCATTATTTGGTGGCTTATGGCGCTAGTAGTACTTTTTCTGCCAATATATTCAAGGTTGCGGGAGAGGAATCAATGAAGGGCGTAGTTCTTAGATTTCGCGTTATGGCGTTACTTGCTGGTGTTATGTCGCTACTTCTCTGGTTCGTTGAATTGCCAGTGGTCTATCTACTGGATAATCCGGATTTAGCTGAAAAAGTTAAGTGGATTCCATTTGTACATGGCTATGTTTATGCCTTCTATGTACTCACTGCAATTCACTTCACGGCAAAGGCGAGATTCACAGTGCGCCAGATGATTCTCTTTATCTTGGCTGGAACACTTCCGGTTCTTTCCTTTATCGCCGAACGTAGAGTTGCTCGCACCTATAAAGAGTTGTAAAAAACAGAGCGCGAAGTAATGAAGAAGCTAATCAAATCTCTGATTTATCCGATTTACGAGAAGCGCTTACTAGCAAGTCTAGATCTGCAAAATACACCGCACCATGTTGGCCTGATCCTTGATGGAAATCGAAGATGGTCAAAAGAGAATCCATCACCAAGCGGTGATACATCATCAAAGCGGGGTCATCGAGCTGGCGGAGAGAAGATTCTGGAGTTATTGGATTGGTGTGAAGCAACGCAGATAAAGGTTGTTACCTTATGGCTCTTATCGAGCGATAACTTCAAACGGGATTCGGCTGAACTCGAATCGCTCTATCAGATCATTACCGAGACAGTTGAGAAGTTACGCTCTACCGGTCGTTGGCGGATTAAACCAATGGGTTCTTTTGAATTATTGCCACCGGATCTGCGCGAATCGCTACAAGATGTCGAGCGCGCAACGGCCGGCAATGCAGATGGAATTATCGTCAATGTGGCAATTGGCTACGGCGGCCGACTAGAAATCGTCGATGCCGTCAAAAGATATATCGCAGATGCTGCAAAAATTGGTAAGAGTTCTGCAGAAATTAGTGAGGCAATCTCTGCAGAGAAGATTGATCAATTTCTGTATACGGCAGGACTTCCAGATCCAGAGTTAGTAATTAGAACTTCTGGCGAGCAGAGACTGGGTGGCTTTTTACTATGGCAGAGCCATCAATCGGAGTTCTACTTCTGCGAGGCCTATTGGCCAGATTTTAGAAAGGTAGATTTCTTAAGAGCGCTTCGTTCATATGCGATGCGCGAGCGCCGTCTCGGTCGCTAAAAACCTCAACCATTACTTGAGCGTGTCGCTAGTTTCATAACTCGCCAGGATTTACCGTTCATTCCCTAGCAGTAAAACAACTAAATATAAGCAGGAAAGTTCCGAGAAAATTAGGAGCGCAATTGGCCCGACGTAGTGCAGGTGAATTGAAAACCTATGTACTAGATACCAGCGTCCTCTTGGCCGACCCGACCGCAATCTTCCGTTTTGAAGAACATGAAGTAATCATTCCAATCGCCGTAATTGGTGAATTAGAGAGCAAGCGAGATCATCCAGAGCTCGGTTATTTTGCCCGCGCAGCGCTACGTGCCCTTGATGATTTAAGAGTTGAGCATGGACGACTTGATCAACCGCTCAAGATTAATGCGGCAGGTGGCAAGTTATCGGTCGAACTAAACCATACTGATACAACTTCATTGCCCCACGGTTTTCTTCGAGATGGCACAAACGATTCGCGAATTCTGGCAATTGCTCGAAATTTAGCTGGCGATGGCAAGAACGTAGTTTTAGTTACAAAAGATCTTCCACTTAGAGTAAAAGCATCCTCTGTTGGAATTGATGCAGAGGAGTATCGCGCCGAACTCGTACCAAGTAGTGGCTGGACTGGAATGGTCGAAGAGAGCGTTGGTGGCAGTTTGATCGATGCACTTTATTCTGGTGAAAAAGTAAGCGAACCTTTCGCCAAAGATCTTCCGTGCCATACCGGAGTTGTTCTACATTCTGAGAAGGGAAGTGCGCTGGCGCGCGTTACTGCGGATAAATTTTTAACTTTGGTCCGCGGGGATCGAAGCGCATTTGGAATTCATGGTCGCTCTGCCGAGCAGAGAATTGCCCTTGATCTACTTCTTGATAATGAGATTGGGATCGTTTCACTTGGCGGTCGAGCTGGCACTGGAAAATCTGCCTTAGCTTTATGTGCTGGACTAGAAGCGGTAATGGAACGCCGACTCCATAAAAAAGTTGTCGTCTTCCGGCCGCTCTATCCAGTCGGTGGCCAAGAACTTGGTTATCTGCCAGGAACTGAAGGCGAGAAGATGTCCCCTTGGGCGCAGGCGGTCTTCGACACCCTTGGCGCGCTTGTTTCAAATCAGGTAATTGAAGAGATTATGGATCGTGGCTTAATTGAAGTTCTTCCGTTAACTCATATTCGCGGTCGCTCGCTCCATGATGCCTTTGTAATTGTCGATGAGGCCCAATCGCTAGAGCGGGGCGTCCTACTTACCGTTCTCTCCAGAATTGGCCAAGGTTCACGGGTCGTCCTTACCCACGATGTCGCCCAACGAGATAACTTGCGGGTGGGTCGCCATGACGGCGTGGTCGCCGTTATCGAGTCGCTCAAGGGGCATCCGCTCTTTGCCCATGTCACTTTAACCCGCTCCGAGCGTTCCCAGATCGCAGCTCTGGTAACTGAGATGCTCGAAGACCCGATTCAACTCTTCGCCTAACCCATTTAGCTTCAAAAGTAATAAAACGGGCATTTACTGTGCTGAACTGGGCTTTTCCTATCCACAATTACTGAGAGATTTCTCTTTTTCACGCCACACGCACGATTAGATTTGCGACCGCCCCCTGACTTTGTCACCCTAATGCTCATCCCCGAAGCTAAAACACTTGGTTGGCAAAACTAAGTGGCGAT
>JBJSWS010000021.1:0-516 GCA_046085985.1 Actinomycetales bacterium | reverse complement strand
CGATGAAGCGTTGCGGAAAAGCAACGACCCATTAAATCTAGATCTAACAGATGCCGCCGATATTTTGATTTTGAAAGTCGCGCCTCTTGGTGGAATTAATAAGTCTTTAGAAATTGCAATGAAATATAAATTGCCAGTTGTGGTATCAAGCGCACTGGAATCAGCCCTTGGAATCAGCCACGGCTTAAGACTGGCTGCGGCGCTTCCAGATCTTTCTTACGCAGCAGGACTTGCTACTGGCAAGCTATTTGAAGAAGATATCGCTGAAGTTGAGATTAAAGATGGCAAAATGAGAGTTACAGCTCCAAAGATCGATCGAGAGCGCCTTACCCGATTCCAAGTTGATAAAGAGAGATTAGAGTGGTGGCGCGAACGTATTAAGCGAGTCTGGGAGGTGGCGCAATGAGTTTCTCAACCAAACTTGCTCGCCAAGTTGTTCGCCAATTAATTGAACTTGGAATTGAAGATGCAGTCTTATCTCCTGGATCTAGAAATGCACCGTTATCACTTGCTCTC
>JBJSWS010000020.1:0-3422 GCA_046085985.1 Actinomycetales bacterium | reverse complement strand
TGTGGGTTCAAGTCCCCCCTCCCGCCCCAAGTTTCTGGCCGCACCAAGTTTCTGGCCGCACCAAGTTTCTGGCCGCACCAATATCTAATAAATCACTGAAGGTATTTTCTTAAATTAATTACCCAACCGGTAGATTACTTTCATGACAACGACGTCTAATGAGTCCCCCCTGCAAACAGCTCTCTCGCAACTTCGCAGAGCAGTAGATCAACTTGGTCTCTCAGAAAATGATTGGAACACACTCGCAACGCCTCGTCGCTTGATGGAAGTTGCAGTTCCACTACGACGCGATGATGGCCATGTAGAGATGTATAAAGGCTATCGAGTCCAATATTCAACTACGCGCGGTCCAGCAAAAGGTGGAATTAGATTCCATCAAGATATTGATTTAGATGAAACCATAGCCCTTGCCATGTTAATGACATGGAAGTGTGCATTAACAAATCTTCCATATGGCGGCGCCAAAGGTGGCGTTGCTGTTGATCCAAAGACTTTATCAATTACGGAAAATGAGCGATTAACTCGTCGTTATACCTCTGAAATTCTTCCAATCATTGGACCAGAGAGAGATATCCCAGCACCTGATGTTGGAACTGACGAACGGAATATGGCCTGGATTATGGATACATATTCTGTTAATGCCGGCTACTCCGTTCCGGGTGTAGTAACTGGAAAGCCAATAGTTCTTGGTGGCTCTCTTGGAAGAACTTCTGCAACAGGTGATGGCGTTGCAATTTCAATCCGCGAAGCCCTCAAATTAAGAAATATTGATCCAAGTAAGGCCACCGTTGCAATTCAAGGATTTGGAAAGGTCGGATATTGGGCAGCGGTCGCATTAGAGAAACAAGGTTTAAAGGTAACGGCAGTAAGTGATGTAAATGGTGGCGTAACTGGATTTAAGAGCGTTGCCGACGTTAAGAAATTTGTCGATTCCAATGGCACTGTAATTGGTACACCAGGAACCGATAAGTTAACAAATACGGAACTACTACATCTTCCAGTAGATGTGCTTGTGCCTGCTGCTTTGGCAGATTCAATTACTGGAGCAACTGCAGATGGAATTAAGGCGAAGATTGTGGTCGAAGGTGCCAACGCACCAACAACTCCGCAAGGCGATCAGATTATGAACGATAAAGGAATCCTGGTCGTGCCGGATATTTTGGCAAATGCTGGTGGTGTAATAGTTTCATATTTTGAATGGGTTCAAGATAAACAGAAATATTTCTGGAGTGCAGATGAAGTATTTGAAAACTTAAATGAAATCATGATGCATGCCATCGCCGATGTAGCTCAAATGGCCGAAAGTCGAAAAGTGACTTGGCGCGAGGCGGCAAACATGCTCAGCGTGGATCGAGTTGCGCAGGCGCACCGCCTACGTGGCTTGTATCCGTGATCAAATCACCCTATTTCCAGTAACCGCTACCTCGTGGCAGGATTCCGCCTCTAGCAAAGGGAGTGGTCGTGGCCGAAAAGAATTTCTTGTCTTGGGTTGGTTTTAAGGGTGAAGAGGAAACTAAAGTAAACAATCAACAGCCACTCGAGCGAATCCGCGAACTTGAATCCCAATTAGCTGATCTTCGTTCACGTCGCGACATCACCGCACTTTCAAAAGAAGAGTTTGAAATTCTCGCAACTGAAACTGCGATGTCGATTATCAGGACCGCACAACAGAGAGAATCAAAAGCCAACAGTGCAGCTGAGAGAATTCTTAATGAGAGCAAAAAGAGCGCTGCTTCGGCAATTGATGCAGCACAAGCTAAAGCAAATTCTCTTCTATCAAGCGCCGAAAGCAGAGGGCGAAAATATATTGAAGCCGCCGAATCCGATGCGGCAGGAATTATTGAAGAGGCAGAACGCGAGAGCAGTGAATTGCTCGCTTCCAGAAAGCGTGAAGCAAGCACGGTAGTCACCAATGCCAAGCGAGAAGCTGATCGACTAGTTCAAGGCGCAGCTGGTGAAATCACAGCCTATAGAACTTGGTTATCCCAAGTAATTTCGGAAGCTGAGAGGTTGTACAGAATTCAGACTCAATCTCTTGATGCAGCACAGAGTGCGATCAAGCAATCTCGTGAACGACTCGATACCGCGTACCGCAGATTAAGCGAATTTGAAAAACAAGTGAATGATGTCGTCGGAGCTGACGGTCGACTCACGAGTACCACAAAAGTAACTGCACCGACCGAAGCTTCAGTAAATTCAAGTTCGGCTCCGAAGAAAGTTAAGAGCGCTAAAACTTCGAAAGCTGCACCTAAACGTCGTCGCTGATGTCAGCTGGTAGTAATCGCTATATACATTCAGTAGACGGCCTTAGAGCTGTTGCTGTTATCGCTGTTCTCCTTTATCACTTAGGTATTGACTGGGTGCCTGGTGGCTTTCTAGGCGTAGACCTATTCTTTGTAATTTCCGGTTATGTAATTACGGGATTAATTCTCGATTCCATCGAACGTTCTGGTGGTTTAGATCTGCGAGCCTTTTACATCAGCCGAATCAGAAGATTGGTACCAGCTTTAGTAGCGATGGTCTTCTTAACAACGCTATTTATCGGAGTCTATGCGCCAGAAACCGTCCGCCGATTTCTTGCCGATCTACCTTATGTTTTTACTGGCAGTATGAATTGGGCACTTGTTAATAGACAACAAGATTATTTTGAATCAGTCGGTCGCCCGCCCTTATTGCAACACACTTGGTCACTTGCAGTGGAGGCTCAGTTCTATCTAGTTTGGCCGTTAGTACTGCTTTTTGTTCTTAGATTCTTTGGAAAGAGAAATATCTCATTTGTCGCACTAGCAATTGCCCTTGCATCCGGTGTTGCGCTCTTTATCTATTCAATTCAAATTGATATTCAAGAATCAGCAGTTAGCCATGTTTATTTCGGTACTGATACCCATTCAATTGGATTGTTCCTAGGATCGGCGCTTGCTGTGAGTTGGAAGCCACAAAATTTGACTAGAGAAATAACAAAACGGGCGCAAGATTTTATAGATTTAATTGGCGTCTTTGGCTTTTTGGGATTACTTAGCACTTTCCTATTTATCAATGAAAGTGATCCAACGCTTTACCGAATTGCCTTTCCACTTTCAGCAACATTCGGTTGCGCCACTTTGATCTCGGTCGTCCATCCAGCATCTCGATTTGCGCCAATCTTGAGCACCAAGCCGATGATTTGGATTGGTGAGCGCTCTTATGGAATTTACTTGTGGCACTGGATTGTCTTTCAATTAACGCGACCCACCTTAGATTTAGTTGGCGATGATTGGGCCCTTTATTCACTGCGCGTACTAATTGTTTTTGCGCTGGCTGATATTTCCTTGAGATATGTCGAAGTCCCCATCAGGCGCGGCTATTTTGAACTCTGGTTCCGTGGCATGAAATATCGAACTCGATCGGTACAGCTTCGTCAGAAAATAACGACAGCAGTAACA
>JBJSWS010000019.1:0-6299 GCA_046085985.1 Actinomycetales bacterium | reverse complement strand
GTTTCTAGCGCTTCTTATGGAGAATTAGCAAAGAACGAAAACTCTGCAGAAGTTGAGATTCGAGCATCATGGACTCCTAAAGATGCAGAAACTTTAATTCGGCATCTTTCCGCTTGGTTTAACCTCCTTGAGATATCAGCTGGTTTAACGCCAATATCTAATGGCGTAACCGCAATATCTCCGCGGAAATAACAATCTCTAATGGAATTATTGACTGCACCCATTGGCGGTACGCCTGCCGTAGTTGAAACTGAAGTTGATTTTGAAAAATCTATAACAGATATTTTGGCCGGTCACGGGCCAATTGCTATTGATGCCGAACGCGCGAGCGGATTTCGCTATAGCAATCGCGCCTATTTGATTCAGATTTTCCGCAGAGATGGCGGTCTGCACTTAATCGACCCCATCAAATTAAGAGAATCCAAAGAGATCTATCGACTTAATAATTTATTAGAAACGCAGGAGTGCGTGATTCATGCTGCAAGCCAAGATCTAGCCTGTCTACGTGAATTTGGAATTGAACCAAAGAAATTATTTGATACCGAATTAGGGGCGCGCATTGCTGGCTGCGAACGGGTCGGGCTAGGACCTCTCTGTGAAAATCTATTGGAAATCTCGCTTGCTAAAGAACATAGCGCAGTTGATTGGTCAGTTCGTCCACTTAAAGCTGAATGGCTTGATTATGCGGCCCTTGATGTTGCTGTTTTGATTGATCTTCGAGATAAAGTGGAAGCGTTATTAATTGAAGGTGGCAAGTTAACCTGGGCAGAAGCAGAATTTAATGCCGTACTAAAAGCTCCACCAGCAAAACCAAGGCAAGATCCCTGGCGAAGAACTTCTGGCATGCATCAAATTAAATCTAGATTCGAACTCGCCATAATTCGAGAACTTTGGATTGCTAGGGATAAAGTCGCAGCGCAAATCGATCTTGCTCCGGGTCGTTTGCTTAACGATGCAGTGATTGTCGAAATGGCTAAACAGAAGCCGGAAGACGAAGCAGCATTTAAAGCGATGCCGATACTGAAAGAGCGAATTCGAAATGACTTACAAAGTGGTTATCTCGATACGTGGTGGCAGATTCTCCAGGGCGTCTATAAGCAGGATTCGCAAATGTGGCCAGAGATGCGAGCGCGTGGTGACTCACTTCCTGCGCCCCGAGTCTGGCGTGAAAAGTTTCCTATCTCTCATGCCCAGCTTGCGCATGCTCGGATTGCACTCTCTGAAATTGCAATCCAGCACAATCTTCCAGCTGAAAATCTAATCGCGCCCGAATTTGTAAAGCGGGTGATTTTCAACGAAGGCATTGAGAAAGTTATGGCAGAACATGATCTGGAAAGAATTACAGATGAAGTATCGGTCGCTCTCTCAAAATTGGGTGCCCGAGATTGGCAGATTGCACTGGTTGCAGAAGCTATTGCTAAAGCGCGCTGTGAGTCGACGGCTCCAAAAAGTGAGCCGGATAACGAGGGAATTACGCAACATTAGGGTTGCGTAAATAACAGGTTGGCTCTAGGCTCAACCTCATGCTCAGCAGCTTCTTAATCGCACTCCGTGAGGGCCTTGAGGCTGCTCTAATCATTGGAATCTTGGTTGCCTATGTGGTTAAGACCAACCGTCGCCATCTCCTAACCCCGATCTGGAGCGGTGTCAGCGCTGCTTTGGCGCTTAGTGTTGGCTTGGTGTTCTTCCTAGCTTTTACTTCCTCGGAACTATCCGAACGTGGTGAAGAATTCTTTGCAGGTACAACTTCGATAGTTGCTGTTGCCCTTGTCACCTGGATGGTCTTCTGGATGAAACGAACGGCGCGTGCCTTACGTGACGAGCTACATGGAAAAGTTGAAGAGGCCGCTGTTGTCGGCTCGCTTGCCCTAACTGCCGCCGCATTTTTCGCCGTTGCACGTGAAGGTTTAGAGACAGCCCTATTCGTTTATTCGAATTTTCGTACCGTTGGATCTAAAACTCCAGCATCAGTTGGCTTAATTATTGGCTTGGCATTGGCAGTAGCCCTCGGTTACCTAATCTATCGACGCGCAATTAATTTGAATCTCTCCAAATTCTTTACGCTCACTGGCGCTGCTTTAATTGTGGTTGCTGCTGGCGTTCTCTCTTATGGTGTTCACGAGTTCCAAGAGCTCGGCTGGTTGCCTGGCGAGAGCTCATATGCATGGGATGTCACAAGTTGGATATCTCCAGATTCTGTAATTGCCTCACTCCTTGCCGGAACCATCGGTTTTGATACGACAATGTCCTGGCTCCAGCTATTTATCTGGGGCGGCTATCTGATCGCCGTGCTCGGCATCTACCTTCGCAAGGTCCCAGCAAAGGCAGCAGTAGCCGTAAATTAAGTCTTTGATTTCCCTTCTTGCTACTGGCGAGTAGGGTAAGCCGTATGAATACCGCCAAAACCTCCACCAATGTTGTCCTCGTTGATGCAGTACGTACTCCCTTTGGAAAAGCTGGAAGTTTATATTCGGGAACACGAGCCGATGACATAGTCGTTCGATGCATCAGGGGTTTACTTGAGCGAAATCCGAAAGTTAATCCCGCCGAAATTGATGATGTTGCAATCGCTGCTGCTACTCAATTTGGCGATCAAGGAATGAATATCGGCAGATCAGCAACAATACTTTCTGGAATCCCAAATACCGTGCCAGGTTATTCGATTGATCGCTGGTGCGCTGGCGCAATGACTTCCGTAACAACACTTGCCGGTTCCATAAATATGGGCGCCTATAACTTAGCTATTGCAGGTGGCGTTGAGCATATGGGGAATCACCCAATGGGTGAAGGGATGGATCCAAATCCACGTTACTTGGCAGAGAAAATTGTTGATACCGATGCACTATCCATGGGAAATACTGCAGAACGTTTACATGACAAGTTCCCTCATCTAACAAAAGAGCGTGCTGATAAGTATGCGCTAAATTCTCAATTGAAGACTGAAGCTGCATATAAATCCGGCAAGATTCAACCTAATCTAATTCCGGTAGCTGTTAGAAGTGCGGAACAAGGTTGGGGTGTAGCCACTGTTGATGAACCGCCACGACCCGGTACAACACTTGAAGCGTTGGCTGCGCTAAAGACTCCTTTTAGACCAAACGGTCGAGTAACTGCAGGAAATGCCGCTGGTTTAAATGATGGAGCTACTGCTGCGCTACTTGCAAGTGAAGATAAAGCTAAAGAACTTGGCCTTTCGATTAAGGCAAAGTTAGTTACATTTGCATTTGCTGGCGTTGAACCAGAGATTATGGGCTACGGGCCAGTTCCTTCAACTCTTAAAGCGTTAAAGCTAGCCGGACTTTCCATTGAAGATATTGGACTATTTGAAATTAATGAAGCATTCTCTATTCAGGTCTTATCTTTCTTAGATTACTTCGGAATTGCAGATGATGATTCACGGGTCAATATTTATGGTGGCGCCATCGCAGTTGGCCACCCACTGGCTTCTTCTGGAATTCGCTTAATGCTTAATCTGGCAGAAGGATTTAAGGAACGACCTGATGTTCGCTATGGAATTACCACTATGTGTATCGGTTTAGGAATGGGTGGAACGGTTATTTGGGAGAACCCAAATTACAAAGCTGGAAAGGCAAGTTAATGAGTGAAGTTACCGCACCTGCCAACGCCCCAGAAGAAGTTGTAACAAAGGCGCTCTTACGTGAAGTAGACCTATCCCCCTTTGGTTTCTCGGGAAAACTTGCGCTGATAACCCTAGATAACGGCATGGATCACACCAGACCAAATACTTTAGGTCCCAAATCGCTAGCTGAAATTGATATCGCTTTAACTGCCGCCGAAGCAAGTGATGCAGCGGCAATTGCCATTACTGGAAAGCCCTTTATCTTTGCAGCCGGTGCTGATCTCTCTGGCTTACCTTTCGTAACTGATATCAAGCAGGCTTTGGCTATCGGAAAGTTTGGCCATGACTTATTTAAGAGATTAGGCCGTGGCAAAAAGCCAACATTTGCATTTATAAATGGGCTAGCACTTGGCGGGGGTCTTGAGATTGGTTTGCACTGTAATTACCGAACACTCGCCACAACTGCATTCACAGCACTTCCCGAATGCTTCCTTGGATTAGTGCCAGGATGGGGTGGCGCCACAATCTTGCCGAAATTAATCGGACCAGAAAAAGCTGTTCAAGTAATTATTCAGAATGCGCTAAATAACAATACGATGATGAAATCCAAAGATGCACTTGCACTTGGCGTCGTTGATGCAGTTTATGCTCCAGCTGATTTCTTAGAGAACTCAGTGCGCTTCGCCGCCGATATTCTGAGTGGAAAAAATAAAATCGAACGCGCCGATCACAGTAAAGATAATTCAGCTTGGGAGCGTGCCATTGCCACCGGCAAGGCCGCTGTTTCCAAGAAATACGGCGGCGCTGATATCGAATCGCCACGACGAGCCCTCGAATTAATCGCGGCGGCTCAACACAATACGTTGGACCAGGGTTTTGATGCAGAAGATGAAGTTCTCGCCCAATTAGTAATGAGCAATCCACTTCGCGCATCACTTTATGCATTTAATCTGATTCAGAAGAAGCGCAAAAAGGTTGAAGGAGCTCCTAAATCTTCATTAGCTAGAAAAGTTACCAAAGTAGGAATTGTTGGTGCCGGTTTAATGGCTTCCCAATTAGCGCTCCTCTTTATGCGAAATCTAAAAGTTCCAGTTGTTCTAACTGATCTTGATCAGGCACGTGTCGATAAAGGAATCGCCTGGATTCACGGTGAAATCGATAAATTAGTTGAAAAGAAGCGCCTAAATGAAGAAGGTGCCAGACGCCTCAAGGGCCTAGTCTCAGGCTCGGTTGATCAAAAGGTATTTGCAACTGCCGACTTTATTGTGGAAGCAGTTTTTGAAGAGCTTTCAATTAAGCAGAAACTCTTCAAAGATTTGGAAGCAATAATCTCCCCCGAATGCATTCTTGCAACAAATACATCTTCCCTTTCAGTTGAAAAGATGGGAGAAGGCCTACAGCATCCAGAACGAGTCGTTGGCTTCCACTTCTTTAATCCGGTTGCAATCATGCCTTTGCTTGAAGTTGCTCGCACCAGTAAGACCGACGATGCCACTACGGCAACTGCCATAAATGTTGGTAAAGATTTAAAGAAGACCATGATCATCTGCAAGGACGCTCCGGGATTCGTTGTTAATAGATTACTGACAAGATTTATGGGCGAAGTTACGGATGCGATTGACGAAGGAACGCCTTACGATGTTGCAGATAGTGCGTTAAGACCTTTGGGCTTCCCAATGTCACCCCTTGAGTTATTTGGCCTTGTTGGACCAGGCGTAGCATTACATGTTGCTAAAACTTTAAATGCGAACTTAGGACCTCGTTATCGTATCTCGCCTACAGTGCAGCGTTTAGTTGAAAATAAAGTTAAGTCTTTCTATGTGAAAGATGAAGCTGGCAAGTTAGCTCCAAATAGTGAAGCGCTTGCACTTGTAGAGAAGGGCTCAACGCCATCAACTGCAGAAGAAGTACGAGCACGTGCGCTGAAAGCACTTGCAGAAGAAGCTCGAATGATGCTTGATGAAGGCGTTGTTGCTACCGCTTCTGAAATTGATCTTTGTATGTTGCTCGGCGCTGGTTGGCCAATGCATCTTGGCGGAATACTTCCTTATCTAGATAGAGAAGGAATTAGCGAAGCGGTTTGCGGTCAACGTTTTCATCCACACGGAGTGGCGTCTCTTCTTGCGTAACCCGTTTTGAAAACCAGGTAACTAACTGGCGGGCAACTGCTTGGGCGGTAATACCCATTTCTTCCAATAGTTGAGTTCGCTTTGCATGTTCGTAGAAATCAAGTGGCACTCCAATTGCATGAATTGGGGTATCAATCTCAAGTGATCTGAAATGTTCCGAAAGCGAGCTAGCGATTCCGCCGTGGGAAATTCCATCTTCGATCACAACTACATGTGAGTATCTATCTGCCATCTTTGAAATGGCATCGATTGGTAATGGTTTTACCCATCGGGGATCAATAACTGTGACCCCCACTCCCTCGCGATATGCCTGCGATGCTGCATCAACTGAAAGTTGTGCCATAGCTCCAACTGCAATTAAGAGAATGTCTGGACTCTCGCCGCGATAGAGAATATCGATTCCATCTCTTCGCTCAAATGCTGGAAGTTCAGGATTGATTGCACCTTTAGGGAATCGAATTAATGAAGGTGCATCCTTGATATCTACAGATTCGCGAAGTAATTCTTCAAGACGCGCGCCATCTCTTGGCGCTCCTACATGGAGCCTTGGCACAATTCCAGTAAGTGCCAGATCCCAAATTCCATTATGT
>JBJSWS010000018.1:0-433 GCA_046085985.1 Actinomycetales bacterium | reverse complement strand
TAGGAGAGCAAAGGTTGTCTCATTAGTTCAATCTGGATTGATTCATTCACAAACCGACCTAGTTAAGGAATTGAAACGGGCTGGATATGTTGTTACCCAAGCAACTGCCTCTCGCGATCTAGAGGAGATTGGAGCAGTTCGGGGAAGTAACGGCTATCGGTTGGGTGCAAATAGTGATGATTCATTGGCCAGAGTTCTAAGTAACGACTCTTTGATTCTAAGTGTTGAAGGTTCAGGAAATCTGGCGGTAGTTCGCACCCCGCCTGGTGGCGCACAACTACTGGCTTCCAATCTTGATCACTCCGGGTTGAAATCAATCATAGGTACGATCGCAGGCGACGACACGGTATTGGTCGTTTCGCGAAAAGCAAATGGTGGCGCTGAACTTGCGAAAGAATTGCTTTCAGGTTTTAACGGAAAACTTTCAGTAAAG
>JBJSWS010000017.1:0-739 GCA_046085985.1 Actinomycetales bacterium | reverse complement strand
ACGCTCATGACAACCTTCATATCGTGCTCAATTAACATAATTGAGATATCGCGCTCCTTTACCAACCTACGCACGAAGTCGATAAAGACCTGTGATTCTTGAGGGTTCATACCCGCTGTCGGTTCATCAAGGAGCAATACTTTTGGTTGCAGGGCTAGCGCGCGTGCTACTTCCAAGCGGCGCTGATCGCCATATGAAAGATTACGAGCAAACTCATGGGTCCACTTTCCGACTCCGGCAAAATCTAGGATTTCTTGAGCGCGCTCTTCAGCTTCGCGTTCTTCTCTCCGCTGTTTTGGAGTGCGAAGAATTGTTGAAGTAATACCTGCTTTTAAATGTGAGTGCATAGCAACCAAGAGGTTTTCTTGTGCAGTCATCAATCCAAAGAGGCGAATGTTCTGGAAAGTACGTGCAATTCCAGCTTCAGCAATCTTATGCGGTGGTAAATCTGTGATGTCGCGACCATCATAAGTAATTGATCCTGCAGAAGGCTTGTAAAGGCCAGTTAACACATTGAAGAATGTTGTTTTTCCGGCACCATTTGGACCAATCAACGAGACTACAGATTGCTTTGGAATATTAAAGTCAACGGAATTGACTGCAAGGAGTCCACCAAATTGAACGCTGATGCCCTTGGCCTCGAGAACGTTTGTCATTACTTGGCCTTCTTTCCAGCAGCATCTGCTTCTTCAATTTCCTCTTCGTGAAGCACTAACTTCAAGCGAGACTCCGGTAGAAG
>JBJSWS010000016.1:0-1764 GCA_046085985.1 Actinomycetales bacterium | reverse complement strand
ACGAGTTAAGAAAACTGTGACACCAAGAGCAATTAATCGACCTTCAATTTTTTGCGCAATATCAAAGGTTAATTTGGAGATTTCAGCTCTTGGACTTGGATCTAAAACTATTACTTTATCTGCAAGTGCCGGGCCACGTTTCGCCCGATCTGCTTGGGCACGTAACTCAGTCGGTGCGCCACCTGTAACAGTGCGCATCAATCGCATTAGAGAAATAACTGTGTTTGGCCCACAAATCCCATCAGCTTCACTACCGACAGATTTTTGAAAGTCAATTATTGCTTTTTCGGTTTTAGCTCCAAAGATTCCATCAACTCTGCCGGGATTAAATCCCATATCAATTAACCGTGATTGCAATGTGGCAACATCATCGCCACGCATATTTGGTTGTTGTAAACGAAGTGAGCGATCGCCCAATTTCCAACGCGCTTCTTCTAAGGATTTTTCAGTCGGAGCATCAACAATTCCAGAGATAGATAAACCTCGGTCTTGTTGAAAACCTCGCACCGCTTCTTCTACCGATTTATCAAAGGTATCGGTTGCGGCAGGTAAGTAACCAAGGCGATGGAGGGTGTTTGTAACTGCTGTTACAACATCCCCGCGATCACCGGGCTGGAGCATTAGTTGAGATATTCAGCTAAATCGCGAACTAAGGCTGGCTTTGGTTTTGCACCGACAATGCTCTTAACAACTTGGCCACCGACGAAGACATTCATAGTTGGAATTGAGCTAATGCCGTACTTCATCGCAACTGAACCTTCTTCATCAGTATTTAATTTAACGATCTTGATCTTGCCGGCATATTCATTTGAAATCTCTTCCAAGATTGGCGCAACTGCGCGGCATGGTCCGCACCACTCAGCCCAGAAATCTACGATTACTGGAGTTGTGCTCTTTAGAACAACATCATTAAATGTTGCTGCAGTTACTTTTTCGGTTGCCATCTCTTCTCCTTATTTTCTCTTTAGTGTCCAGAAAGGAATCTTTCCGCATCTAGGGCGGCTTGGCACCCTGACCCAGCTGCGGTAATTGCTTGGCGATATGTGTGATCTACAAGATCACCGCAGGCAAATACCCCGGCAAGGTTTGTCCTTGTCGATCGACCCGCAACTTCTACATATCCCTCGCCATTTAATTTAACTTCAGATTTAACGAGCTCGCTACGTGGCAAGTGACCGATTGCGATGAATAGTCCGGTGAATTCTCGGATGCTCTCATCCCCGGTTACCGAATTCTTCAATTTAAGACCAGTTACTTTCTCTTCACCTAGAACATCTAAGACTTCAGTATTAAATACAAATTCGATTTTTGGATTATTAAGCGCGCGCTCTGCCATAATTTTTGAGGCACGGAGCGCTTCGCGGCGGTGAATAACTACAACTTTCGAAGCAAACTTAGTTAAGAAATTTGCTTCTTCCATTGCTGAATCGCCACCACCAACAACTGCAATTACTTGCTCTCTAAAGAAGAAGCCATCGCAAGTTGCGCACCAAGAAACTCCGCGACCTGATAATCGCTTCTCATTTTCTAGTCCAAGTTCTTTATATGCAGAACCCATCGCAAGTATTACCGATTTTGCTCGGATTTTATTTCCAGAGCCATCTTCTAATTCTTTAATATCATCAGTTAACTTCATATTGACAATGTCATCAGTAACTAAATTTGCACCAAACCGGAGCGCTTGCTTTCGCATCTGCTCCATTAACTCTGGTCCCATAATGCCGTGCTCAAAACCTGGGAAGTTTTCAACTTCAGTGGTATTCA
>JBJSWS010000015.1:0-6630 GCA_046085985.1 Actinomycetales bacterium | reverse complement strand
GAACAATTTGCTCGTGATTGGAATTGGTCTGAGCGAGGCATTTACGCGCTAGTTGGTATGGGAATTGAACCTGGACTTAGCGACGTCTTCGCAAAATATGCCGCTGAGGAAATTTTTTCGCGTATCGATCAAATCACTATTCTCGACGGATCGAATATTGTCGTCGAAGGCTACGAATTCGCACCTTCATTCTCAATCTGGACAACGATTGAAGAATGTCTCAATCCCCCACTTGTTTGGGAAGATGGCCGCGGTTGGTTTACAACTGAACCATTTAGCGAATTGGAGACCTTCGATTTCCCTGAAGGAATTGGACCGGTCGAATGTGTAAACGTAGAACACGAAGAGGTTGTTTTAATTCCACAGAAGATTGATGCCAAGAAAGTGAACTTCAAATATGGACTTGGCGCTGAATTTATTCAGATCTTAAAAACAATCAACATGCTTGGTATGGATCGAAAAGAAAATGTTGATGTCCAAGGAGTTTCAGTTGCACCTCGAGACTTACTTGCAGCTTCATTGCCCGATCCAGCAACTCTTGGCGCTCGCATGAAGGGAAAGACCTGTGCAGGCGCATTGGTAAAAGGATTAGATAAGAATGGCGAACCTAAAGCTGTTTATATCTATAACGTTGTTGATAACGAATGGTCGATGAAAGAGTACGGCGATCAAGCTGTCGTTTGGCAGACTGCAGTTAATCCGGTTATCGCAATGGAATTAATTCATCGCGGAGATTGGAAACCTCTTGGTGTCAACGGTCCAGAATGGTTTGATCCAAAACCATTCTTAAAGTTGATGGAGGAATACGGAACAACCTGGCATATCCGTGAGGAATCAACTGCCGGTATTGTTAAGTAATGCCTAACCCCATTGCTTTAATCACCGGTGCATCTGCTGGCATTGGCGAAACTTTTGCCGAATTTCTTGCTGAAAAAGGCCACGATCTAGTTATCGTTGCCAGAGATCAAGTTCGCTTGGAAGAAAGAGCCAAGAATTGGCGAGAGAAATTTAAAGTTGATGTCGAAGTACTTAAGGCAGATCTAGCTACTCATGAAGGAATTCATAAAGTCGAACTGCGCATAGAAAATCGCAGTCGGCCCATTGACGTTCTTATTAATAATGCTGGCTTTGGAATTAATTCCAGTTTTCTCTCTAGTAATCGCCAATCTGAAAATGATCTATTGGATGTATTAGTAAGAGCTCCGCTTCGATTTATGCATGCTGCACTTCCTGCTATGAAGGAACGTAATCAAGGAATTATCATCAACGTTTCAAGCGTTGCTGGCTGGATTGCCGGTGGCAGCTATAGCGCAGCTAAATCTTTTCTAACAGTAATGAGCGAATCGCTTCATACCGAACTAAAAGGAACAAATGTAAAGGTCCACGCGCTCTGTCCGGGATTTACTAGAACCGAGTTTCACCAAAGAGGAAAGATGAAGATGTCGGGCCTACCTAACTTTATGTGGCTTGATACCAGAACAGTTGTTGCAAATGCCTGGAAATCTGCAACTGCCGGTAAGGCGTTATCTGTTCCAGGAGTTCAATATAAAATCTTAAAAGCGATTATTGATATTTCACCAAGATCGCTGGTACGCAAAGCAGGCATGGGAGCAAGAAAGAAGCAACGTTAAGTTCTAGCATTCGCTTATTCTTTAGACAAGTGCTCAATCATCCACAATTTTCATCAAAAGAAGATTTAATAATTTAGATTAATCGTTACCCTCAAGGGTGCGTTTCTTTCCATCTTTGACGCTGGTTCTCTATCTTGCTTATCGAACTAACAATCCGCCCGTATGGTGGAGCGAGCTATTTATATATAACTCGGTATTGGTTGCATTGATTATCACTACTTTTCTTGCTCGTATTCCTGATGATCGATGGGGTCGTCGCGGCTTTGCCCTCGCGCTATTTTTCTGGGGAGTTGGCTCAGTAACCTCATCAATTGATTCATTCTTTCCTACTGAGATGACAATAATCTCTGAAACTTTCTACTCACTTTTCTATCCATTTGCCCTCTTTGGCTTGATCCGCGCCTTACGACATCAAGAAAAGAGCCATGCCCTAGAGCTAATCGATACGTTGGTAATTGCGCTATGTGGAACAACCCTGCTCTCTATCTTTGCGCTAAAACCAGCAGGCGCCGAGATTGTCGGCAGCGAATTTGAAGTCTTCTTAGCAATTCTTTATCCGATTGGCGATTTAATCCTTCTCTTTACAGTTCTTTCTATTGTCTTGCTCCAGCATCTATCTTTTAGGAATTTCTTTATTTTGCTAGGCGTACTTACTTACACAATCAGTGATTTCTATTATTTATGGGCAAGTGAGAACAATTCTTATCAATTCGGTTCACTTACTGATACCGGTTGGTTGGTTGGCTTTATCCTGATTGGATTGGGTTATTGGTTTCCTGCAGATGAAGAGAACCGACCACGAAGTTTTAATCCACTGGCCGTGACCTTGGCATTGATTGCTAGCTCACTTGTTCTAGCTATTTCAGTTTTGCGGCCGGGGTATTTCCCCACATTTGCATTGATACCAGCATTTGCAACTATCGCTCTGGCATTTCTTCGAATGACTGTAGCTACTGGAGATGCTAAAAAGATGAGTGATGAACGGATTCTGGCTAGAACCGATGAACTAACTGGATTAGCAAATCGACGAAAATTCTTAACGGAGTATGAAAACTTTGTTAAGGCTAATGGTTCACTTTTAATTCTCGATCTCGATGGCTTTAAGCCGGTCAATGATCGTCTTGGCCACGAAGTTGGCGATCAACTTCTTCGCCAAGTCGCCCAACGTTTCAATCGAGTCATACCTCGTACTGGGCTACTCGCAAGGCTTGGCGGGGATGAATTCGGTGCACTAATTCCAGGAGATGAGGGCCATGAAGTGGCTATTGCGCTTCGTGCCACGCTCTCCTATCCATTTCAGATTGCTGGAAATGAAATCAAGTTAAGCGTCTCGATCGGTCTTGCTCCTTGCGAGCCAGAAAATCTGCAAGCCAACTTGCTTCGCCGAGCTGATGAAGCAATGTATCTGGCCAAACGTTCACAGACCGGCATTGCAACTTGGCGTGATTCGATTAGGAGTTGAAGGGAGCAGGACGTATGCTTCACGCCGTCCGAATACCAACTTAAACGAGGTGAGATTCTCTCCGCAACAACAGGAGGTCCTAATTGACTACACGCTTTACCAATAAAGTTTTAATTCTTGGAGCCGGTTCGGTCTCCCAATCAGTACTACCTCTTCTTATCGAACATCTAGTCGATGCAAAACAAATAACCATTATGGATCAGCGCGACAATCGCGCGCGCGTTAAAGGTGCCCTTGATCAAGGTGCTACTTACGTACAGGACCAAATAACTCAGAGCAATCTTGATGCTCAGCTTTCAAAATATCTTTCTGCAGGAGATTTCCTGCTAGATCTTGCATGGAATATCGATGCCAACACGATTCTGCAATGGTGTCACGATCATGGCGTTCTCTATCTAAATACTTCAGTCGAAGAGTGGGATCCATACGAAGGTGGATCAAATAAACATCCATTAGAGCGCACTCTCTATTACCGCCACATGCGCATGCGCGAGATGAAATCTAAGTGGACCAAAACTGGTGCCACTGCCATTGTCGAACATGGCGCTAATCCTGGTTTAGTTTCTCATCTTGTAAAGAAAGCCCTCGTTGATATTGCAACAAAAGGTTTGTCAGATGGAAAAGTTGGTAAAGATGTTGAATCTGCTTTAACAGATGAGCGCTATAACGAGCTCTCCCATTTATTAGGCGTAAAAGTTATTCATATCTCCGAGCGTGATACTCAGGTGACCAATAAGCCAAAACAATGGGGCGAATTCGTTAATACCTGGTCGGTAGAAGGATTTTACGAAGAGGGCGTGGCACCGGCCGAACTTGGTTGGGGCACCCATGAAAAAACCCTTCCAGCTAATGCTTACGAGCATCCATCTGGTCCAAAGAATCAGATTGCAATTGCTCAACCAGGCGCATCAACTTGGGTGCGATCCTGGGTACCAAACTTTGAAATTCAAGGAATGGTAATCCGCCATGGTGAAGCATTCACAATTTCAGATCACTTATCTGTTTCACAAAATGGTAAGACGATTTATCGCCCGACTGTTCATTATGCATATTGCCCATCCAATGAAGCAATTGTCTCTATGAAAGAACTTGAGATGCTTAATTGGGAATTACATAAGAATCAGCGAATCATGAATGATGAAATTACTGGTGGCGATGACAGACTAGGCGTACTTCTTATGGGGCACCCATATCGCTCTTGGTGGACGGGGTCTTTACTTACAATCGAAGATTCGCGAAAACTAATTCCTGGTCAATCTGCAACCACTGTTCAAGTCTCTTCAGCAGTTTATGCTGCAGTTGCTTGGGCGATGAAGAATCCAAACGCTGGCTTGCTAGTTCCTGATGAGATGCCTTGGCGTGAAGTACTTGGATACGCTGAAAAGTATTGGGGCGGAATCCATTCAGAAGCTGCTGATTGGGATCCACTGATGAATCGTCGAGATCTATTTGAAGGTTGGAATGACAAGAAGGTTGATAAGAGCGATCCTTGGCAATTCACAAACTTCTTGGTTTAGAAATTAAGCGCCAGGCTTTATTGGCTTAGCTGCTTTAATCTCTTCAAGTCGCGCCAAGGAATCTAATCTTTCCTTGGCGTGATCGACTATCGGTTCTGGATATCCATTATCTAAACCACCAATCACGCTCCATGGCTCATGAATATCAGCGCCAGATAGATGAGCTAACTCTGGGATGTAGCGCTTTATATACACGCCATCCGGATCAAAGCGTCTTCCCTGCTCTATTGGATTAAAAACACGGTAGTAAGGCGAGGCATCGGTGCCGCAGCCGGCCGTCCATTGCCAACCGTGTGAATTTGATGCCACATCATTATCAATTAAGTGCTTCATAAAGAAATTTGCCCCGTGCTGCCATTCAATATGTAGATCTTTAACTAGAAATGATGCGACGACCATCCGGGTTCGGTTATGCATCCAACCTTCTTTTACCAATTGGCGCATGGCGGCGTCGACAAATGGATAACCAGTTTTACCTTCGCACCAAGCGGTAAATTTCTTACCGGGTTTTTCATACCTCATCTTTTTAAATTTAACATCGTAATAATCTCTAGAAGTATGGGGATTGTTATGGAGAACATCGGCGTAAAACTCGCGCCATGCAATCTCTTTTCGATAGACCTCATGGCCTTTCTTCTGACCAAGGGCAGCCAAAATAGTTCGTGGATGAATTTCTCCCCAACGAAGATGTGGACTCATGCGACTGGTGCCTTCTATGCCTGGAATATTTCGCGCGTCACCATAATCATCCGCAGCGCGTTTCATAAACTCTTTAAATCTATTTAAAGCAGCTACTTCGCCGGCGCTCTGTAATTCCAATCCTTCACTCTTATCCCACTTAGGTAAATTCTTATCAGTTTTTGCTGGCATTACCCAATTTGGATCTTTCGGCGCTGCTACTGGTTTACGCCAACCATGAGCGCTCCATGCTCGATAAAATGGCGTGTAAACCTTGTAAGGAGTTCCGTCATCTTTTAAAACTCTTCCTGGAGCGACGGCATAACCACTGCCAAGTTGAGTGAGGGCAATTCCAGCGCTAGAAAGTCTTTGATCTAAATGATTTCCATACGGCGCAAATGGAAATGCGCAGTGAATACTTTCAACTTCATATTTCTTCTTTAATTTTGTAAATATTTCTACCGGGTCTCCGGAAATAACATGGAGAGCTCCCCCTAGCGATTTATCCAGAGCAGCTAGTGATGCTGCAAGATAAGCGCGACGATGCGCACCAGCGCGCTCTGCAATCTCATCATCCATAATGAAAAGTGGAATTACTTCATCAGCTTCATCAAAGGCAGCTAATAGCGCCGGATTATCAGAGAGGCGTAAGTCGCGACGGAACCAAAAGATCGAGCGCTTTGCCATGGCAAGATTCAACCATCATGGAGGAGATTAAGCGCTATCAAGTTCGCGGACTTCCAGGGCCAGTCGTTCGAGTCCGCTTTGGCGAGCGCATCGTTGATTATTGGGCGCCAGCGGGAAGAAGCGAACACCTACTAATCGCTCATGATGGCCAGAACATCTTTGATCGAAAGACTGCGACAAAATTTTCCACTTGGAAATTAGCGGAGAAGGCGATGCAAGTTGCCGATGATTTAGGAAAAACTCCTCCAGCAATAATTGCAATCTTTCATGGCAAAACCAAGATAGATCCACATGGAAGAGCCCGCGATTTATGTCCAGAAGATCCATTTCACGATGGCATCAAACCGGCAACGCCAGCACGATTTGAAGTATCAGATCTGCGGGCAAATTCTTATTTAGAACAGATATTTACCGAGATTGTTCCGGAAATTTCAAAAGAACTTCAACTAGAAGTAGCTCCAGCAAGACGAGCAATGATTGGTTCTTCCCTTGGCGGACTAGCAACTTTATATGCAGCCATTAGATTCTCAGAGCAATTTCATACTGCGCTTTCGCTCTCACCGCATTGGACCTTAGCTGGGGAAGAGCTGGTTGATTGGATGATTCCCAGATTTCCAAATCAGCAATCGCACCGCATCTGGATGAGTCGCGGAAC
>JBJSWS010000014.1:0-1592 GCA_046085985.1 Actinomycetales bacterium | reverse complement strand
CTTACTGATAGGTGGAGACGAATCTTTTTGAGCGTAAAGCGCGCCCGAAGGGATTCGAACCCCTAACCTTCTGATCCGTAGTCAGATGCTCTATCCGTTGAGCTACGGGCGCAATTAGCCAGCGAAGCCTAGCATCTCCTTACGGTCAGTAAATTTAATGCGCGGCTTACCTGACGGAGTACCGGCGCTAATTTCTGCATTATTTAACGCTTCCCAATTACTTTGAGAAATATGAATTACTCCGCGTTCTGCCAATAGTTTTGAAATACCTTCATTGTTTTTTGGAGTATTTAAATCTGATTTTAAATGTTCCATAACGGCAGCTGCGTCGCTCTTATTCGTTCCGATAACACCGGAGGGACCACGTTTTGCCCAGCCAACTACATAAATATTGCTATTTGCAACGCGACCTTCATTATTTACAACTCTTCCATTTTCATAAGGAACACCCGGAATGGGTTCTGATTCATAACCAATGGCAGAGATTATTAGGCCAGCTTTTACAGAGTAGCGATCATCAGTTTGAACGACTTTGCCGTTTTCAATTTTGTTTACTGCAAATACGACTTCTTCGACGCGATCTTGGCCCTTAATTTCAATTGGCGAGGCTAAGAAATGAAAATTTAGGTTTCTTTCATGACCCTGCTTTGGAGTTTTGGCGATTGCCATCATTGCATCTAGATTCGAGCGAACATCTTTTGGAACTTCACCAATTGATTCGGCTCGCTTGATGGCATCTTCGATATCGCATTCACCGATTTCAACGTCGGTATGTTCAAGTTTTGGTAACTCACGAAGTTCTGGCGCCGTAAAGGCGGCATGTTCAGGTCCGCGACGACCAAAGATGTGAACGGTACGAATCTTTGAATTGTGAAGTTTTTCCAGGGCGTGAAGCGCGGTATCGGTGGGTTCCAGTTCTTTCGGTTCAAGTGCCAACATGCGACCGACATCCATCGCAACATTTCCAGCGCCAATTACTAGAGCCGTATCGGTATCAAGAGGCACATCGACATTTACATAATCAGGGTGAGCGTTGTACCAAGGCACAAAATCTGCGGCGGAAAGAGATCCGCGCAGATTCTCACCTGGAATCCCAAGTTTCTTTCCCTTATCGCTGCCAGTGGCAATGACGACAGCATCGTAAAGTTCAGTTAATTCTTTGGTTGAAATATCTTTTCCGAGTTCAACATTGCAGAAGAGCTGGAAGCCTTCGGTTGTAGCGATCTTCTCAAATACTTTCGAGACCGTCTTGATCTTAGGGTGATCAGGGGCAACACCACTTCTTACTAGTCCCCACGGTGTAGGCAGTTTTTCAATCATGTCGATCTGGAATTTGAGGTCATCACTCTGCAGATTTTGCAGGGCCTGCGCTGCGAAATAACCAGCAGGACCTGCGCCTACTATTGCGATTGAATACTTTTTCATCGTTTTGCTTTTGCTGTTGCAATTTTTAGTACTAGTAACGCAGCTAATCTGACGCTTCGTTGGTCAAGAGAATCAATGGTGGCATCAAGCTCAGTGATATCGAAATGATTTACGCGCTTGTCACGAGCAATTCGAAATACAGTCTCTCGAATCTGATCCGCCGAAAT
>JBJSWS010000013.1:0-1948 GCA_046085985.1 Actinomycetales bacterium | reverse complement strand
AGCGCTAACCGAAGAGCTGGATTTCCATGAGCGTCGATACTCTGTCCAACTAAACGACCGGGTAATGCCCGCTCTAAACCTGCTCGCACCGCCATAAATCCTGCATGTGGACCGCCGAAACCCATCGGTACTCCGAAACGCTGAGCAGATCCAACCGCGATATCAGCTCCCCACTCCCCCGGAGATTTGATGATTGTTAACGCCAATAAATCTGTTGCCATAACAATTAAAGTTTCACTCGCTTTGGCCCTTGCGATGAATTCTTTTAAATCACTCAATACTCCATATGTATTTGGATATTGAAGTAGCAGGCCAAAAGCTTGGCTTCCTTCAAATTCGTTAAGAGATCCAAATTTAACTGTTATGCCCAGTGGCTTCGCTCTTGTTTCTAAGACAGCCTTTGTTTGAGGATGGACTCTTTCATCGACAAAGAAGATTGCATCATCGTTCGCTTTAGAATTTCTTCGAGCCAAAGTCATAGCTTCTGCTGCTGCCGTCGCCTCATCTAGCATAGAAGCGTTGGCGATATTCAGTCCAGTTAAATCCGTAATCATTGTTTGGAATGCAAACAGAGCTTCTAATCTGCCTTGTGAAATTTCTGGTTGATAAGGTGTGTAAGCGGTGTACCAAGCTGGATTTTCAAGAACATTTCTCAATATAACTGGTGGTGTATGAGTACCGTAATATCCCATTCCAATAAAGGATTTGCTTTGAATATTTTCTTTTGCAATCTCTTTGAGTTCAGCGATTGCTTCTGGCTCACTAAGGGCCTTTGGTAAATCCGCTCCAAAAATTTCATTGAGTTTTATGCTTTCAGGAAGTACGTCGCTTATAAAATCATCCAATTTTGAATAGCCCAACTCATGTAGCATCGTTGAAACTTGTACATCAGATGGACCGATATGCCGGTCCGAGAAATTTCGCCTCGTCACCCGAGAAGAATACGACTAAAAGTGAGGTTACGCCCCACGAAGCTTGCGTCGTTGCGCTAACTCATCATTAGATTCATTTGCAACAATCCCACCGCTACTTGGATCCTCGCCTTGAAGATGGGTGAGTGAGCCTTCAACTTCGTTCCACACTTTACCAACAGCAATTCCAAATACACCTTGCCCACCTTGGAGCAAATCAATAATCTCATCAGAGTTAGTGCATTCGTAAATTGAGGCGCCATCGCTCATAAGGGTAATTTTCGTAAGGTCTTGCGCTCCGCGTTCACGTAGATGAGTTACTGCGCTTCGAATGTTCTGCAACGATACGCCCGCATCTAATAAACGTTTGACTATCTTCAAAACTAAAATATCTCTAAAACCATAGAGGCGTTGCGATCCAGAACCTGCTGCTCCCCTGATCGTTGGCTCAACTAATCCGGTTCGTGCCCAATAATCTAATTGTCGATAGGAAATTCCGGCGGCAGCGCATGCAGTAGCGCCTCGGTAGCCGATTTCAGAGCTCATGGGGGAAGCCTCTCACTTAACTAGGAGAAAGGTAGAGCCCGCAACCTCGCCTATCAATGACCGACACACTCTAAATCTCAAGTTTCGCTTTAGGGTTACGCTTGGAAATCCTCAGGGTTAATACCTTCGAGAAACTCCTTAAATTTTTCAACCTCATCCTCTGATTCGTCGGGAATCTCAATGCCAACCTCGTTCAACAACTCTTCGCTGCCCAATATTGGCGCGCCGGTACGAAGGGCTAGGGCTATGGCATCACTTGGTCGCGCAGAAACTTCTCGCCCTCCTTCCAATTTGATCACTGAATAGAAGACGCCATCCCTTAATTCGGTAAGGTGAATAGAAGTTACCTTGGCATCTAGCGCGCCAAGTAGATCTTTCATCAAATCGTGGGTCAAAGGACGGGGCGGAGTTACGCCTTGCTGTGCGAAAGCTATTGAGGTTGCTTCGACGGCTCCTACCCAAATTGGCAAGTATCTCGTACCGCCAATTTC
>JBJSWS010000012.1:0-9106 GCA_046085985.1 Actinomycetales bacterium | reverse complement strand
CTGTTAAAAGTCTTTCGTAGGCGATAAATAAGAGGGCCATACCAGGAGCTTCATAAATTCCCCGGCTTTTTGCCTCAATTATTCGATTCTCAATTTGATCTGACATACCAAGACCATGTCGACCACCTATTGAATTTGCCTCTTTCATTAACGCGACCGAATCCTTAAATTCCTTACCATTTAACGCGACGGGGCGACCAGATGCAAAAGTTATCTTTACATCCTCGCTCTTAATATCAATATCGGTCCAGAACTTAACACCCATAATTGGCTCAACAATTTCAATTGAACTTTCTAGTTTTTCAAGCTCTTTAGCTTCATGGGTAGCGCCTAAGATATTTGCATCTGTTGAGTATGCCTTCTCTGCACTATCTCGATATGGCAAGTTTCGAGCAGAGAGCCACTTAGACATTTCACTTCTGCCACCTAGCTCGTTAACAAAGTCTGCATCTAGCCAAGGCTTATAAATTCGAAGTTTAGGATTTGCCAATAATCCATATCGATAAAAACGTTCAATATCGTTACCTTTGTAAGTAGATCCATCTCCCCAAATAAGAACATTATCCGTAAGCATGTTTCGAACTAGAAGAGTTCCGGTTACGGCTCGACCAAGTGGGGTCGTATTGAAATAAATTCTGCCGCCTGTTCGAATATGAAAAGCTCCGCAAGCCAATGCAGCCAAACCCTCTTCGACCAATGTCTCTTTACAATCAACCAACCGCGCAATTTCTGCGCCATAACTCTTTGCCCGATCAGGAATTGAAGCGATATCGCTCTCGTCATATTGACCAAGATCAGCAGTGTAAGTGCATGGGATGGCTCCTTTTTCACGCATCCACGCAACCGCAACGGAGGTATCTAAACCACCAGAGAAAGCGATTCCTACTTTCTCACCTTGAGGCAGTGATCCCAAAACTTTCTGCGACATAAGCGAAGCCTACTTTATTTATCTGCCAGGTAGCGCCGCGATCTCATTAGATAGCTCATTTAACAGGTAAGGAGAAACCTGCCACTGTTCCAAAAGAGAATGGAGATTTTTCAATTCCGTACCGGAATCTGAAGTCTTGCTCTGTACTGCTCTAATCATCAAATTTCTGGCTGTATGTTCTAGAGATATAAATTCAATTATCTCGGACTTATAACCAAATATTTTCAGCACTTGAGCTCGGATTGAATCTGTCAGCAAATCTGCAAAGCGCTCTTTAACTATTCCATGTCTAAGAACCAATTGCATATTTCCGCTAGCAGAATTCATTTGCTTATTGAGATCATGATGACAGCATGGCGATACAAGAATTGCTTTAGCTTTCGATCGAATCCCGAATGCAATTGCATTATCTGTAGCGGTATCACAAGCATGCAGCGCAATAACTATTGAGTGTTTTTCTGAATTCAATTTATTTATGTCTGATTCGATAAAAATGATTTTTGAAGTAAGACCTAGCTGTTCAGCAACTTTAGAATTTCGAATCACCGAATCTTTTCGGTTATCGACCCCAGTGACCTTAGCTGGGATGCCCTTTAGCTCAAGAAATCTATAAGCTGCGAAACTCAGATAAGCATTTCCACAGCCAAGATCTACAAGTGAAACCAGATTCTCTTCGGCTAAATCAGGAAGTAAATCCTCTATTAATTTTAGAAATTCATCTACTTGCTTGTACTTGTCACTTTGTCGAGGAATCAATTCGCCATCCTTGTCAGCGATGCCAAGTGACTGGAAGATTGGATCTGATATTGGGAGGCGCCTTACCTTTTTGCGGTCATGATCGAGAGTTAGATCCACAACGGGTGATTCATTTCTGGATTTTCTAATCCTTAGTTTCTTATCTTCCAAAACTTGAATATCGTAAATCTCCTGAGCTGATTCAATTCTGATATTTGCATAACCATCTGCAATAAATTTTCCTAGATCTATATTCTCCGGAAGTATGTTCTTTGTTATATCTTTTCGACCATCATGTCCAACTGTCTGTAGATGCAACGTTTTTTTGATCAAAACTGGGCGAATATCTATCCGGAGGTATTCGGGTTGTAATCCGCTTCGTCTTCCTGAAATTACGGCGCGCCGTAACTCCTTGGCGTCTCTGAGCCAAGAGTTTGCAAGAGATAAATCGTCCATAGGAGTTCTCAATCCTACGGCTAACTCTAAATTGCTTTTCGCTTTCGCAAGGTATCGCGGTTTATCTCTTTGGCGCGCTCATGCTTCTTGCGCAATTGAAATTCAATAGTCTCTGCAGCCTCATCAAAGGCTGCTAAATCATTAAAGGCTCTGGCCTCTGCCCGCAATAACGGACCTGCGCCGTGGGAAGTAATTGAAACGTGGTGTGAAGACTTTCCATGACGAGGATTAGTTTCGTGAATAATTTCAACTTCAATTCTATCAATCAGAATGTTGAATCTTTCTAAGCGTTCTAGTCTTTCTAAAACTATTTCATTAAAGTCTTCCGCTAGTGCAACTCCGCGGGCGTGGATAGTTATTTTCATAAAACCTCCTAGATGAAGGTAACAATCACTTCCTGGAGAAACAATAGTTAATTGCTGGGAAATAACATAGATGAGGGCTACTCTTTATTTCGATGCTAATTGATCGAAGAGACCTGCTCGCAGGCGTAACTGTCGGAATTGTCGCTCTCCCATTAGCCCTAGGTTTTGCGATTACTACGGGAGCATCGCCTAGTGCTGGATTAGTTACCGCAATTGTTGCTGGATTCGTTGCAGCAATCTTTGGTGGTTCAAATTATCAAATTAGCGGACCTACCGGGGCTATGACTGTAGTTCTTGTTCCGATCGTAGATAAATACGGCTATAGCTCGCTATTTCTAATCGGAGTGATAGCTGGTGCTCTGATGATTTTAATGTCAGCTCTGCGATTAGGAAGATTTATTGATGCCGTCCCGTGGGCGGTTATGGAGGGTTTTACTCTTGGAATTGCTTTAATTATTGCGCTTCAGCAAATTCCGTTGATCTTTGAAGTTGATAAAGCAATGGAATCACATACTTTGACTATTGCGATAGAAACATTCAAGAACGCAATTTCGGAACCACTAAACTGGAGCTCGATATTTCTGGTCTTATTTACATTAACTATTAAGCGGAGTTGGCCAGAGATCAAAAAGCGTTTGAAAATAAAAGCTCATTTGCCTGCAAGCATGATCGCTGTTGTGATCGCAACTCTTGTCACTGAGATTTTTGAATTGCCGTTATCGAAAATTGGTGAATTACCTAAAATTGGCGATTTGATTGGTGAAATCACTATCCCAGAAATTCCAATTTTTTCCCTAATTTATGCCTCAGTTATCGTGGCCCTACTTGGGGCAATTGAATCATTACTTTCAGCGCGAGTTGCAGATGCAATGGCCGTGAAGCGCTCTCACCAAGAAGGTTTAGAAATTCAAGAAAAGCACCAGCCGAATCGAGAGTTATTTGGTCAAGGCTTAGCCACAATTGCTTCAGCAGCGGTAGGCGGCATGCCCGCCACAGGCGCTATCGCTCGAACATCTGTAAATGTTCACTCCGGAGCTCGAACGCGATTTGCCGCAGTTGCACACTCACTATTTCTATTAGTTGTCGTTCTCTTTCTTGCACCGCTGGTTTCGTTGATACCAACTGCTGCACTTGCAGGTGTATTACTAGGAACGTCACTGCGAATTGCTAATCCAGCCAGCTTTCGAGAGGCATGGCAAACTACTTTTGAGATCAAAACTGTCTATCTGGTTACTGCTTTAAGCGTTCTAGTTATTGATCTTATCTGGGGTATCGTGATTGGAATCTTATTAAATGAACTGCTGAAAAGTAACTTAGAACGGAAGAAGAACAACAAGGACGGTAAGTCCACCCGCAAGTAGTACCGCTTGGCCAAAGATAGTCATGGCCGTTTTGCGATCTGCTTTTCGATCCTCTGGGCTCTGAACTTTTGCCATATCGCCAAGCTTTCCTAAATTAAAAGTGCCCATTAATCCATAGGCAAGGCAGAACTTCTTTCTTGATTGAATGTAGCCGATTGCAAAAACCATCAACGGTAGAAATAGCGAGACTCTTGCAAGCGGTTGGGCATCTGTCGAAATCAAACCAACCAAACTAATAATTGAAAACACCAATCCGATGAGCGCAACAAATTGTCTTCTTCTAATTTCTTCTTTACCTAAATTGCAGGTACCTGGAATGTATGAATAACTCATATTACTTCTTCGAATTCTTCATCATCTGACCATTCAACTTCTTCTTGCTTTTCAAACCAAGTCAAGAACGAGAGGATTCCACGAATTGCAACAGCGATTAGGGCAATTAACGTAAAGATCCGACGGAAGAATTTCATAGGTAAATTCTAGGATGATTTAGCTAATCTCTCTAGCGCAGCACGCGCCGCATTTTGTCCAGCAATTCCACTAACGCCCCCACCTCGTCTGGCACCTGCGCCGGCAAGAAATATTCTGGGGGAACTCGTTTCACTACCCCATCGGATTATTTCTTCATCACTTTTCCAGGGAAATGTCAGATCTGCATGGAAGATATTTCCTCGAGGTAGGTCGATTTCAGCCTCAAGTTCTTGGGGAGTTTTTACCTCTATACATGGCTTACCGGCGCTATCTTTCAAGATAAAACCTTCAATTGGCTCTTTCAGATATTTATTCAATCCGCTTAAGACCTTTTCGGTGATTTTTGCTTTGACCTGGTCGTGATTACTTTCGAAGAGTGAGGCTGGGGTGTGAAGGACAAATACCGTCAGAGTCTGAATGTTGCTCTTCTGCAGCTCTGGTGAAAGTATCGAACGGTCCGTCAAGGTGTGGCAATACATTTCCGCCGGAATCTCATCTGGAATCTGGCCAACTTTTGCCTGTTGATATGCCTTCTCTAATTGGGAGTAACTTTCATCAATATGAAATGTTCCAGCAAACGCGATTCTAGGATCAATACCGCTTTTTAGTTCGGGCAACGATGAAAGAACCATATTTATCTTTAATTGAGAACCATCCAACATTTTAGGCGCCGGAAACGTGGATATCTTGGAGAGAGTTGTTGGCGAGCAACCAGCCAATGCAACTTCAGCTAAAAACTTTTCCGTGCCGGCTACAACTTCCACTTCTTTTCCATTATCAACCACCGATGTAACAACTGTTTCAGTTCGAATTTCAACGCCTAACCTTCTAGCTTTCGAAGCTAGTTCGTCGACTAATTTGCCCATTCCTCCCTTTGGAACTTTCCATTCACCAGTGCCGTTTCCTATTAAGTGGTAAAGAAAACAGATATTTGCCGCCTTTTCGCAAGCACTGGCAAATGTTCCGATTAGTCCATCTGTAAGAACGATTCCCTTTATTACATCATCGAGGAAATATTTATCTAAAGTTTCACAGAGCGGCGTCTCTATAAACTCGTTCCAAAGTTCATCTCCAACTAGCGAGCGAATTTGCGCCGAAGTTGGCAAAGGTTCCAACATGGTTGGGGCCACTAACTCTGCAAACTTAGCGATGCGATTATAAAATTTTTCCCACGAAACTGAATCAGTCTCATTTTTTGTAAACTCTTCAATTGATTTTCGAGAAATATCGTCAAATAAACGATTTACCAAGACTCCGCTATTTTGCGCTGGTGTATAAGAAGAGACCGTTCGACTTATAGTTTCAAAATTCAAACCTAAATCATTCCTAATTTGATCAGGTAATAGCGCGACTAAATATGAATACCTTGATAGTTTTGCGCCAACTCCATCGAAGGCATAAACGCTTGCCGTGGCACCGCCTAATGTTTGATTTCTTTCGAGTATCAGAACTTTCTTCTTTTCTAAAGCGAGGTAACATGCGGCGACTAAAGCGTTATGTCCCCCACCAATAATTACGGCGTCGTATCTATCTGACATCGCCACTAAATACTTTGAACAATTCGATCGAAAGCTTCAGTGATAATTTCACTTCCGGTTCCAAAATTGAACCGAATATGATTCTTGGAATTTGGTCCATACATACTTCCGGCATTAACTGCTAGTTTGCTCCGTTCCAAAATTCTTTTCGCAGGTTCATCACCTAAGCCAAGTTGGCTCAAATCAAGCCAAGCCAAGTAGCCAAAATCTGGTTCTCGATATCCAATTACTGGAGCTTTTGAATCAATCAAATTCCTTAGTAACTTTCGATTTTGATCGAGAGTGAAAATTAAGTCATCCAGCCAGGTTTGTGATTGCGCCATCGCGGCAGTTGCAGCAACGGCACCAAATAGCGAGGCGCGAAACGCTACAGATACAGGCATAGAATTAATTTTCTCTTTAAGTTTCTCATCTTGAGTGACGATTAAGGCACACTTTAAGCCAGCTAGATTAAAGGCCTTGCTCGCGCTTGTTACGGTAATCCCAACTCGCTGTGCAGCTTGAGAGACATCTAAAAAGGGCGTAAATTGCTTTGCATCAAATGTAAGCGGAGCATGAATCTCATCGCTGATTACTATCACTCCGTATTTTTCGGCTAATTCTGCGATGGCACTCAATGTCTCTTTGCTAAAGACGATTCCTACTGGATTATGTGGACTACAGAGAAGATGTACTTTTGCGCCAGCTTTGTAAGCAGCCTCAACTCCTGCCAAATCCATTTGGTATTCCATGCCTTGATTAATCAGCGGTACATCGACAAGACTTCCCTTTACTTCATTAATCCAACGCCACATGTTGTCGTATATCGGTGAATTAAGAACTATTTGATCTCCGGGGGCGACTAGTGTGCGAAGAACTTCCACAACTCCTACGCCAACATCAGTTGCAACTCGTATCTGCGAAATATCTGGCGTCCATGACCACAATCTCTCGGAGATAGATTTGAATGCATCAAGCATCTCTGGAAATGAACCAAGATAACCGGTGTCGGAGCGATCAACCATATCTTGTAAGGCACTTTTAATTTGATCGGCTATCGGAAAATCCATTTCGGCAACGGGTAGCGGAAGTACGTCGCTTGGAAATGTTCGCCACTTGGTGCTTTTTCTTTTGCGTAACTCCGAAAGAGGGAAGGCGCTCAAAGGTTTACTCATGCCAGATCCAACCTTGGCTCTTCTTAATGAGCATAGGAAGAGTTTAGCCATACCATCTGGCCATGAGTTCTATTACTCGAAAGAAATCGATTGAGATCGGCAAGTTCATTGCAAAGACCGAGCCTAGATTTGGCGAAGTAATTGAAAAGTTCGGACCCTGTCCAATCGGAGTTCTTCCTTCTCGAGTCAGCAATTTCGCCTCGCTTACTGAATCCATATTAGGTCAACAGTTATCAATCAAGGCCGCAGATACGATTATCAAGCGAGTCAAAGTTTTAGCAGGTGGACAATTAACGCCGGCAACACTTGCGATACTAAGTCATCGCTCATTGCGAAGTGCTGGATGTTCTGAGAACAAAGCAAAGGCGGTAAGAGCCTTGGCACTTTCGGTCGATAATGGCGAAGTTCCTCTGCGTTCTCTCTCAAAAAAGAGTGATGATGAAATTATGAATACTTTGCTTCCTCTCTTTGGAGTTGGCAAGTGGACCGTGGAAATGTTTCTGATTTTTCAATTAGGTCGACTAGATATTTGGCCCGTCGGTGACCTTGGCGTAAGACGTGGGTGGGAAAAATTATTTAAAATGCAGGAAGAAATTGAGATTGCCAATCTGATGAAAGCTGGCGAAAAATTTGCACCGTATCGAAGCCATCTAGCTTGGTATTGCTGGCGAGCTCACTCGCTTTATTCTTGAGTTATTGCTTTGGTTTTAGTACCAATGCAACTGAATTTATGCACCAACGTTGATCAGTAGGAACCGCGTAGCCTTCGCCCTCAAATACATGACCCAAATGAGAACCGCACTTTGAACATCGCACTTCAGTTCTAATACGTGGAGCTAGCGATCGGTCCTCCAGCAAAATCACCGCATCATCCTTTGTTGGGGCGTAAAAAGATGGCCAACCGCAACCGGAGTGAAACTTCGTTTCACTTCTGAAGAGTTCAGCGCCGCAAGCTTTGCACTCGTAAACACCAATAGTTTCGCTTTCATAATATTTCCCAGTAAATGCAACTTCGGTCCCAGCTTTTCGCAGTACATCGAAGGAGAGTTGATCGAGTTCCGATTCTAATTTTGCGTCATCTAATTGAACTTCGAATGGCTTGCCGGTCAGAGGATTTATCTTAGGAAGTGGATTTCCTGACTCCATATTTAACTCTGCACTTTCGGGAAGGGAACACCAGTAGATGAATGGCAGTCATATCCATCTGGATTCTTCTCTAAATACCTTTGGTGATATTCCTCAGCCAACCAATATTTGTGCGGAGCAGCTTCTTGAATCTCAGTAACAATTTCGGAGAATCCTTGGCTTTGCAATAAATCGTTGTAGATCTCGCGGGTATTTATTGCCGAGATCATCTGTTCACTAGTGGTTGTGAAAATCGCGCTTCGGTATTGGGTTCCGATATCGCCACCTTGCTTATTTAGAGATGTTGGATCATGCATCGTCCAGAACTCTTCTAGCAATCGTTGGTAAGAAATTAGGTTTGAATCAAAAACTACTTCGACAGTTTCAGCATGATTTGTGTTTCCGGTACAAACTTCTTTATATGTGGGTTCAGATTTGCTGCCTCCCATGTAACCCACAGAAGTTGAGATAACTCCGGGCAGATTCCAGAATCGTCGCTCTGCGCCCCAGAAGCAACCTGTTGCAAAATAAGCTTTCTCTGCCATAGACAAATCTTGGCATGAGTCTTGATTCGTGGCCTAATGAAATGACCCGCTAAGGCTTTAAGGGCAAAACTGAATAGGTTGTGACAAAAATTTGAGAATTATTAGCTAACTCACCACAGAGAACTATTGAGTATCAAGTCATTACAAGAGAGAATTAGCCCTATCGAGCCCATTCGGGCAAGAAGCCGCACAAGTCAGGCGCTCTAAACCGGGCGCTTAATGGGTGCGGAAGAACGGAGAGCCATGGAGATGAATATGGACTGGCGCCATCGCGCAGCCTGCCGCCATGTCGATCCTGAACTCTTCTTCCCGGTTGGAAATACCGGACCTGCAATTGCGCAGATAGAAGAAGCAAAGAAGATTTGTGCACGATGTGATGTTCGCGAACCATGTCTGCAATGGGCTCTTGAAAGTGGTCAAGATTCAGG
>JBJSWS010000011.1:0-1762 GCA_046085985.1 Actinomycetales bacterium | reverse complement strand
CTTTTGATCCAACATAATTTGCAAGCAGTGGTAACGCGTGTAAGTGATCAACGGGCCCATCAAAGAATCCTTGAATCTGGGCAGAGTGTAGATCTACAGTCATTAAACGATCTGCGCCAGCAGTCTTAAAGAGATCTGCCATTAGACGAGCTGAGATTGGTTCGCGACCTCGATGCTTCTTATCTTGTCTTGCATATCCGTAGAACGGAACAATTACGGTAATTCGTTTTGCCGAAGCTCGCTTTAACGCATCGATCATAATTAATTGCTCGACAATCTGCTTATTTACTGGCGCAGAGTGGCTTTGAATTACAAAAGCATCACAACCGCGAACGCTCTCTTCAAAACGGATGAAAATTTCACCATTTGCAAAGTCATAAGCTGAAGTTGGCGTAATTGGAACGCCGAGCTCTGCTGCTACTTCTTCAGCGAGTTCTGGATATCCGCGACCGGTAAAAATACGGAGACGTTTTTCGGAACTGAGACGGAGCTCATTACTCATTTCTTCTCCTCTGCTGCAGCGGCGGACTTTGAACCTTTTCGCTTCTTTAATACCCAGCCAAGAATATTGACCTGACGTGCTCGACCTATGCCAAGCGCGCCCGACGGCACGTCTTCATTGATCACAGATCCAGCAGCCGTGTATGCGCCATCGCCGATAGAAACCGGCGCAATGAGCATCGAATCGCTACCGATTCGAACATGATCGCCAACTTTGGTCTGATGTTTTGCCTCGCCATCATAATTAACAAAGATGGTGGCAGCTCCAATATTTGTCTCTTTACCAATTTGCGCATCGCCGACATAAGAAAGATGCGGAACCTTTGAACCGTCGCCAACAATGGCATTTTTAGTCTCAACAAATGATCCAATTTTCGTATCGCCTGCTAGGACTGTGCCACTTCGCAGATGGGAATATGGTCCAACTTTCGCACTATTGCCGATCTTGCTTGATTCGCAATGCGATTCGATAACTTGCGCAAAGGATCCAACTTCGCAATCAATCAAGGTAGTTCTTGGTCCAATGACTGCACCACTCTTAATCTTGCTTTCACCCTTGATAGAAGTACCAGGTTCAATTCGAGAATCCGCTTCAATTTCTACTGTCTGATCAATCCAAGTGCTCGCCGAATCAACAATGGTTACACCACTTAACATCAATTCCTCATTTATCCGATCGCGCATCATCGCTGCGACATCAGCAAGTTGTGATCTGTCATTTATCCCTAAGATCTCCGAGAAATCTTCGGTGATATGCGCGGCCACTTTCTTTCCTTCGTTACGGAGAATTCCAATAACATCAGTTAGATACTCTTCACCTTGCGAATTCTTCTTATCTAGCTTTGTTAGCGCCTCGCGTAGGGCAGCAATATCAAAGATATAAACTCCGGAATTAATCTCTGAGATTTCCCGTTGCTCTTGTGAAGCATCGCGTTCTTCAACGATTGAAATTAACTCACCATTAGATTTAATGATTCGTCCATAGCCAAAAGGATCTGGAAGTTCTGCCGTTAACACCGTTGCCACAGCGCCACTCTTATTGTGACTTTCGTAGAGTGATTCCAGAGTCTCGGATCTCAACAATGGAGTATCGCCAGCGCAGACAAGTAAGGTGCCAGTCTTCGGGGAATCCGAGAGTGCGATTCGAACTGCATCACCGGTTCCACGTCTTACTTCTTGCAGTACAGTCTTCGCTGATTTTGAAAATTTTGATAGGGCTTGCGAAACTTCTTGGCTACCTGCACCAATTACTACTCGTAAT
>JBJSWS010000010.1:0-1451 GCA_046085985.1 Actinomycetales bacterium | reverse complement strand
CGAACCAATCTCAGCTCGTCTAATGGCAGATCTCTTTAAGACTGCTGGCGCAGATCGTTTGATGACTGTAGATCTACACTCTGCCCAGATTCAAGGATTCTTTGATGGGCCTGTTGATCACTTACACGCGTTACCACTGCTTGCAAATTATGTTGGTTCAAAAGTCGATCGCTCTCGATTAACAATTGTTTCTCCAGACTCTGGTCGAGTACGCGTTGCAGAACGTTGGAGCGATATTTTGGGCGGCACGCAGATTGCTTTTATTCATAAGACTAGAGACCCAAGAGTGCCAAATGAAGCGGTTACCGGCAGAGTCGTTGGTGAAGTAAAAGGGCAAACCTGCGTTGTTATCGATGACATGATTGATACTGCTGGCACCATTACCAAAGCAGTAGAAGCGCTTTATAACGATGGCGCGAAAGAAGTAATAATTGCCGCAACTCATCCAGTCTTTTCTGGTTCCGCTGCTGAGCGACTTGTGAATTCAAAAGTTAGTGAAGTTGTCGTTGCAAATACATTACCAATTCCAGATGATAAGAAGTTCCCAAATTTAACGGTGCTTTCGATTGCGCCGTTGATTGCCAGAGCCATTAGAGAAGTATTTGAAGATGGCTCAGTCACAAGTCTCTTTGACGGCCACGCTTAGTGGGAAGGAAGATTGCGCTCTTCCTAGCGCTATTAATTTCTACCGCAACAGTTTCACCTGCAACTGCATCCGAGCCATATCAAGTAACAGTGATGTCGCGAAATCTTTATCTAGGCGCAGATGTCGGAGTCGCACTAGATCTCATCCCTGATTTTCCGGCTGCGGCCCAATTTATGTGGAATCAAGTTAAAACAACTGATTTCTCAAAACGAGTAACTAAATTGGCGCAAGAAGCGGCAGAAAACAAACCCGATTTAATTGGGATCCAAGAGGCAACAACTTGGTATTGCAAGAAGAATTTATGGAGCGGCAAGGTCGCAGTCTTTGATTTTCTTGAGCAATTTATTGAAGCTACAAGAGCAACCGGCACTAGTTATGTCCTAGCGACTTCTGATGGAGTAACTGCATATAACTCAGGGTATTCGATTGCTGCTATTCCATATCTGACAAAGGTAGAAGACCCAATACTTTTTCGATCAATATTTGGAACGAATTCTGCAGCATGCGGATTTACGATAGGTGATGCAATTTTAGTTCGAGAGGATTTAGCAGCGGAGATAGTTCAAGTTGGAAATACTGAATATGACGCCACTTATTCAATAGTTCCTACAATCATGACAATTTATCGAGGCTATACCTGGGTTGATTTCAAAGTTAAAGATTCTTTAGTACGAGTTGTATCAACACATCTAGAATCAATCTGGGACGAAAACAAAATTCCAAACTCCGCAGTACAAGCAAAACAACTCGTAACAGATTTAGCAGATGCAAAAATGCCCTTGATTGTGATGGGAGATTTCAACGC
>JBJSWS010000009.1:0-1545 GCA_046085985.1 Actinomycetales bacterium | reverse complement strand
CGCCAGATTTCTAACTAGTGCATTAACGCCCGCTTTTGAAATTCGATATGGAGCAAGTCCTCCAGCATTTCCAGGGCCAGACATACGACCAAGACATGCAGAGAAAATAATTATTCGACCGTCTCGTGCTTCCGCCATCTTTGCACCGAATACATTCACTAATGTGAAAGTCGAATTGAGATTGATGTTTAGCACTCGATTCCACTCTTCATCTGTTGTGCGCAATGTCTTCGCCATCTTTTCACTCATGACTCAGTGGGCAAGTACTACAACTTGCGGAGTGCCATATTTGGCAAGCATTTTTTCTGCGATTGCTCGTGCTGCACTTTGATCTTGTAGATCTGCAATTTCGTATTCAAAACCGAATTCTGTGGCTGTGGCCGTGGCTCGGCTTTCGTCTTTAGAAATTGTTACGACGCGCATGCCAGCAGCTTTAAGGGCTTTTGCTACTTCTCTACCAAGACCACGGCTGCCGCCCGATAGGAAAGCTAATTTCATGGGCTAGAGGTTAAGTCATTTCAAGTAAAAATGCGCGCTGGGATTTTCAAATTAAGGGCGAGGAAATAGGCTCTATCTATGTCGATTCTAAAATTAAAAGATGGCCGCGGATTTGAATACCTTGATAACGGTGTCCAAAGTGAGAAAGCAATTCTTATGTTGCATGGAACACCTGGTGATGCAACTGCATGGCTGAAGTGGCTTGACGAGGTTACTGATGTAAGGGCAATTGCAACATCAAGACCCGGTTATGGATTATCAGATCGACAAGCAGGAAGAACTGTTGCAACAGATATTGCAAATCAAGCAGAAGTTCTAGATCTTTTTGGAATCAAATCATTTGTCGTAATTGGTTGGTCAGGCGGTGGCCCACATTCGCTAAATATGACTCGTGATCCAAGATGTGTTGCCTCATTTACTATCGCTGGCGTCGGTGAATATGGACGTGCGGATTTAGATTTTCTAGAAGGTATGGGACCAGAAAATCACGATGAATTTGGTGCAGCTATGAAGGGTGAAGCTGCAATTTCAGATTGGATGGAGCGGAATTCATCTGGTTTAAGGAATGTTAGTGGTGCCGATCTTATTGAAGCCTTTGGTGGATTAATTGGCGATGCAGATAAGCGTGCATTGAATCCAGAGGTTGCAGAAGCAATGGCTGCGACCATGCGTAGGGCTTTGGATAAAGGATTTACTGGTTGGCTTGATGACGACTTAGCTTTTGTTAGAGATTTTGGTTTTGATATCTCCAAGATAGATAAACCAGTTGTAATTTGGCAGGGCGATGATGACTTTATGGTTCCAAAAGCTCACAGCGAATGGTTGGCAAAACATATACCTGGCTCACAATTGCGATTTGTTCCAGGTCATGGACATATTTCTTTGGGAGAAGAGTTTCGACCAAAGATTATCGAGGATGCCCTTAGTTATCTACGTTAAATACTTTCGCTGCGAATCCGATTTGCAACGATAACGGTATGGCCATCGGTAAGTGTATGCACGCTGATTCCGTGGTCGAAGGCGCTCTTTAATTCTTCGGAATGTATT
>JBJSWS010000008.1:0-1644 GCA_046085985.1 Actinomycetales bacterium | reverse complement strand
AGAGTAATCGCGTTTATCGCCACAATGATTCCAAGCAAGATATCTGTGTAACCAACAAGGGCTGCTCGAGGGAATCGATCTCCGATAACGCCACCAACAAGAGTAAATAGAACTAGCGGCAGCATATGAGCAAACATCACCAGCGATAGATCGCGGCCATCGCCATTAGGTAGGCCCAAGACTCCGAACGAAATTGCGATCGGAGCCAGGCCATTACCAAAGTTAGAAACAAAGCGAGCTAGAACTAATTTACGTAAGTTCTTCTCTCGCCAGACCGGCGCAAGTACGAATGCCACCGCCGGATTCTACGCAGAAGCGGCCAGAGCTGTGTATGACTCAGGACGCATATGCGCTACAATGCATATTATTGAAGGATGAATTGGGAAATTCTTTTTCATCCGGAAGTCGAACAATGGACACGTTCGCTAAGTGAGAAGGAGTATGAAGCCGTGATTGCTTCCCTGGATGCTCTTTCAATCGCAGGTCCAACGTTGGGTCGTCCCTTTGTCGACCACATTAAGCGTTCGCGTTTTGCGAATATGAAAGAGCTAAGACCTATTGGGACTAAGTTACGAATTCTTTTTGCTTTTGATTACGAAAGAAAAGCAATCCTTTTAGTTGTAGGTAATAAAGAGCACCGCTGGAGTTCTTGGTATGACTCAAGTATTCCTTTGGCAGATAAGCGGTTTGCAGAACACCAGAAACTAGGAGGAAAAAAGAATGGCTAACTATTCGAGTCTTCGCGAGGTCCGCAAAAAACGCCCAGTAAACGAAGCGAGAGTACGGAGAATAAGAGATTCGATTATTGCGGAGAATTCAACATTGCGCTTAGTAGAGTTTAGAAAAGCCCTAAATCTAACTCAGCAAGATCTCGCAGATATACTCGGAATTGATCAATCAAATATCTCTAGAATTGAACGCGGCAAGTTTGCGAAAACTGAACTAGGAACATTACAAGCTTATGTTGAAGCTTTGGGAGGAAAGTTAGAAATTCGGGCCAAGATCGGTAAAAAGTCTCATAAGTTAATAGATTCGGAATACGAAAAAGCTATCTCTAAAAAATAAGGCCCCGGCTTTCACCAGGGCCTTTAGACAAAATAATTATTGAATCGGTGCTGCACCTTCGCGTGAATAGTTAGTATCAAGTTGAACGCCAGGTCCCATTGTTGTTGATACAACTGCTTTGCGAATATAACGTCCCTTTGATGATCCTGGCTTTACGCGCATAATCTCTTCAACGGCAGCTGCATAGTTATCCGCAAGTTGCTCTGCGCTAAAGGAAGATTTTCCAATTAGGAAATGTAAGTTGCAATCCTTATCAATACGGAATTCAATCTTTCCGCCTTTGATATCTGTAACTGCTTTTGCAACATCGGTTGTAACAGTTCCGGTCTTTGGATTTGGCATCAAACCACGTGGTCCAAGTACCTTTCCAAGACGACCGACCTTACCCATCAATTCTGGTGTTGAAACAACGGCGTCATAATCAAGACGTCCGCCATTTACTTCTTCAATTAATTCATCGCCACCGACGATATCTGCGCCAGCTGCACGAGCTTCATCAGCACGAGGTCCGGTTGCGAAAACAAGAACGCGAGCTGTCTTACCGGTTCCGTGTGGCAAGTTAACGGTGGAACGAACAGC
>JBJSWS010000007.1:0-5093 GCA_046085985.1 Actinomycetales bacterium | reverse complement strand
TTCGCGTCTCTCCTGAGGTGTCATCGAAGCGAGAATTACGCCGACTTTTAGGCCAAGGAATCTATGGATACGTCCCATCCATTCGCTATCTCGCTCGGCGAGATAATCGTTTGTGGTGACTATGTGCACACCTAGTCCAGTTAATGCATTTAGATAAGAAGGTAGCGTTGAAACTAATGTTTTACCCTCACCGGTCTTCATTTCTGCAATATTTCCGCGATGAAGAGCTGCACCGCCCATGATTTGAACATCGTAATGGCGTTGTCCCAAAGTTCGTTTCGAAGCTTCTCTTACAACCGCAAATGCCTCTGGAAGAAGTTCATCTAGCGATTCACCATCTGCATAACGCTTTTGAAACTTAGGTGTCATCTCTCTAAGTTCTTGATCCGAGAGAGCAGCAAACTTGGCTTCTTGCGCATTCACTTCGACAACAATTCGGGCAAGCTGTTTTAGCGCCCGGCCTTCGCCGGCACGCAGAATTTTGTCGAGTAGAGCTACCACGGGCCTTCCTAGATCTGAATTAACTTATGAGGGGGTAATCGTATTAGCAGAAGTGATTAATACCTAAATGTGAAGCAGGCGCTAGCAGCCCCGATAACTGTCAGATTTCTCTCCCTAAGGGCGCGGACAGCCTCTCTCAAGGTGCTTCCAGTGGCCACAACATCATCAATAACAATAATTGGGCGTGATTCGCTTTTCACCTGAGGCTTAACCTGAAAAGCACCTGCCAAATTACTTAATCTTTCCAAATTAGTAAGACCTGTTTGATCACGTAATAACTTTCTAACTTCTAATATTGGAGCCACCGATATCTTTTTATTTAAGCTCTGCATTTGTAAGCAAGTCTGCAGAGCCAGTTGTTGTATCGGGTCAATTCCTCTTCTGCGATATGGCTTGGTAGAAGTTGGAATGGGTACAAGTGAAATCTCTTTGCGTGAACTAGAAATTAATCGAGTGATTGCACTTTTTAGAGCAGTTGCAAGCAATTCTTGGGCAGATTTATTGCCCTCCTCTTTTGCTAGAAGCACAATTTTCATAGCTACTCTGTCATACCTAATTGAAGCAAATGTAGGGAAATCAAAATCGTTGAGCTTGCAAGGTAACGGGTTCCATAATTTCTTGCATACTTGGCAGAGCGACTGATTTCCAGATTTTTGATCACAGAGTAAGCATTTGATGGGATAGATAAGGTTTAAAAGTTCACTGATCACCTGAGAAAAGTATTTGCAATTTCCTAGTTTCGGTTAAATTCCTTTACTGCTGTGGATTCTCCGTTAACGGATATTGTTTTATCAATTCTCCAGTGCTCTTTGGAAGAGTAAGTACGAAATTTGCGCCTTTGCCAATTTCTCCCCAAACCTTAATCTCGCCGTTATGAAGTGCCGCATCTTCTCTGGCAATTGATAATCCAAGGCCAGTGCCACCGCGAATTCGGGAGCGTGAGGGATCTGCCCGCCAAAATCGATCAAATACTCGATTCCAATATTGTTTTTCAATTCCAATTCCGTAATCGCGTACGCCAACGGCCACTGCATCATCTGATTCAACGATTGTTACATCAACCGGCCGTCCCTCGGAATGATCAATCGCATTTGTTAGTAGATTTCTGATGATGCGCTCGAGTCTTCTAGAATCGGCATCGAGCATAACCCGTTCACTAGGTTCTATAAAACGAATTTCGCTCTCTTTTTCATTTGCCACGATTGATAAATCATCGACACACTTCTTTACTACTGTGGCGATATCAACTTTGGCGATATTTAATGTCGCAGCTTCAGCATCGAATCTGCTGACCTCTAATAGATCCTGAAGCAGTTGCTCAAATTTTTCAATCTGCGACTGTAGTAACTCGGCACTGCGCGCCACATTTGGGTCAAAAGATTGTCGTGCTTCACCTATGACATCGGCAGCCATTCGAATTGTTGTTAGCGGTGTGCGCAATTCGTGGGAAACATCAGAAACGAATCGCTGCTGGATTCGAGAGAGATTTTCTAGTCGATTGATCTGTTCGGCTAGCGTAGTTGCCATCTGATTGAAAGCAATTCCCAAACGAGCAGTCTCATCTTCTCCGTTGACTGACATCCGTCTTTTTAAATCTCCGGCAGTGATAGATTCCGCACTTTCTGCAGCAATCTGAATTGGTTTTATTGCAATCCTTAAGACTATGGATGCGGTTAGCAAGATCAAAACTAAAAGCAATATTCCTGTTCCCCAAAGTGATCTACCAATCAAATCAATACTGCGTTGCTGGGCCACGAAATCGTAAGCCAGGTACATCTCAAACTTTCCTAGAGATGGAATATCCAACTCTTTCCCGATAAAAATTCCAGGAATCTCTCGATTATTAACGTATTTAAGATTTCCACGTTGCCAAGATAGTTCTGAATTTTCTTTTATCTGCTTTCGAAGGGCCGTTGGGATAGATTCTGGTTTTAAGAAATTTGAGGTATTTATTGGTGCAATACCTTTGATCTTTTGGCCTCTGGAGTGAAAGAGAGCAACTTCTCTTCCTGATTCTTCAGCGCTGACATTTGTAGAGTTAACAATCTCTTCTACGAGAGCTTTGTAATCTGAAGTTGGACTTAATGTGGCTACTGTTAAACGATATTCAGCGAATTGCAGAGCAGCTCTTCCTTCAGAAATAGCCGATGCAGTTTTCTCGCGATAAATGCCATCTTCTAGTCTGTTGTAAAGACTTGACCCGATAAAGCTAATCAGAATCATAGAAACAACGGCAGTGAGAGTGAAAACTTTGAGAAAGAAGGACCGACGGAACTTTTTAACTAGTTGCGTCATTAGTTGCGAGCGCCGGATCCGCCCGCTTTATATCCAACACCGCGAACTGTGAGAATAATTTGAGGGTTTTCTGCTTCATGTTCGATCTTTGCGCGCAACCTTTGAACATGGACATTTACGAGCCTAGTGTCCGTTGAATGTCGGTAGCCCCAGACTTCGCCAAGTAGCGCTTCGCGGGTAAATACTCGTCCTGGTTCCTTTGCAAGTGCAACAAGTAGATCGAACTCAAGTCGAGTTAATGGAATCTCTTTACCGTCTCGCGAAACTGAATGTTCAACAACATCGATAGCTAGATCTCCGATTGTTAAATGACCATTTATATCGCCGCCGGCTCTTCGCAATCTAGTGCGAATTCGCGCAACAAGTTCTGAAGGTTTGAATGGTTTGACCATGTAATCATCGGCGCCAGCTTCTAGTCCGCGAACTATGTCATGGGTATCGCTCTTGGCAGTCAACATAACAATCGGAACTCGCGTTGATTGCTTTCGAATTTCTTTACATACTTCAATGCCATCGGCGCCAGGGAGCATGATGTCGAGAAGAACTAAATCTGGTTGGCTATTTCGAAATACTGTAATGGCCTCATCGCCACGGCTAACCAGATCAACTTCCATTCCAACACCGTTGAGGACAATTCCCAACATCTCAGCGAGATCTTGATCATCATCTACAACAAGTATTGAAGTCATTAGCTGCCGTGCTCCCAAGAATTCAAATAGTCGGATTGAATAGGTGTCAAAGTATCGATTGTTGCGCCCATACTCTTCAACTTCAAAGCTGCAATTTCTTTATCAATTGACTTAGGAACTTCATGCACGCCTGGCTTTAACTTTGCAGCTTCACTCAGGAGCCACTCAGCTGCCAGAGCTTGGTTAGCAAAAGACATATCTAGAACTGCAGCTGGGCTTCCTTCGGCTGCGCCCAAATTAACTAAGCGACCTTCAGCAATCAAGAGAATTCGATTTCCATTTGAGAGCTGATACTCGTCGGTTTGATGACGAATCTTTGGATTCTTCTTTGTGTTCTTCTCTAACCATTCAACATCGATTTCAATATTGAAATGGCCAGCATTGGCCATGATCACGCCATCTTTCATTACTTCAAAATGCTCTTTTGAGATGATGGTTCTATTTCCAGTAACAGTTACGAAGATATCGCCAATTTTTGCCGCGTCTTTCATCGGCATTACTCGGAATCCTTGCATTAGGGCATCAAGCGCCTTTGTTGGATCGACTTCGGTAATGACCACATCTGCACCAAGTCCGCGTGCTCGATCGGCTACACCTTTGCCGCAATATCCAAAACCTGCGACAACAAAAACTTTGCCTGCAATCAATTGATTGGTTGCTCGGAAAATCGCATCCATGGTTGATTGTCCAGTTCCGTAACGATTATCAAACATATGTTTGGTATCTGTGTCATTTACGGCAATCATTGGAAACTTAAGGGCATTATCGCGAGCCATCTGGGAAAGTCGAATGACTCCAGTAGTTGTCTCTTCGCAACCACCTGCAACGTTTGGAAGTAATTCAGTTCTTGTCGTATGTAATGTGTTTACAAGGTCGCAACCATCATCAAAGACTTGATTCGGCGCGATATCAAGACAAGCATTGATATTGCGATAGTAACCATCGCGATCAATACCTTTTTTAGCAAAAACACTGATGCCAAAATCATGTACTAAAGATGCAGCTACATCATCCTGGGTTGAGAGCGGGTTAGAGGCACAGAGCGCAAGTTCGGCTCCGCCAGCAACGAGGGTTCGCATCAAATTAGCTGTCTCGGTAGTTACGTGCATGCATGCAGAGAATCGAACTCCTTTGAAAGGTAATTCTTTTTCAAATCGCTTTCTAATCTGAGCTAAGACCGGCATATTGCGGTCTGCCCACTCGATTCTCTTCTTGCCTTCTGCGGCTAGAGAACTATCTGCAATTTCATGCTTTGGAAGGCTCACAATGCTCCTATTTGTTAGATGGTAAGACGCGGAAGTTTACTGGGTTTTTATCTGTGACAGCACTTCGTCGCGAAGCCTTGCCATCTGCGCATCAGTATCTGCCTCCACATTTAGCCTCAATAAAGGCTCTGTATTCGAAGGACGTAGATTGAACCACCAAGTCTTGCCAGTAACCGTCAATCCATCTAGTTCATCAAACTCCACTGGCTCGTCAATATTTCGGTAAAAGTCTTGAATCTTTTGAATCGCTAATTTTTGATCATTAACCTTTGTGTTTATTTCTCCGCTCATCGCGTAACGATTGTAAGGCTTAAGTAGTTCACTTAATGGAAGATTGTTATCA
>JBJSWS010000006.1:0-10814 GCA_046085985.1 Actinomycetales bacterium | reverse complement strand
ACATCAATATGTCCATTTGTAATTGGGTCAAAAGATCCGGGACAAACAGCTTTTCTCACAGGGTTACGCTAACACGATTCAGCGTAGTAGATAGTGGCAGCGCCATATTTACGCTCTTTCAGGGGAACCAATTCTTTTGGCCAGGCGATTGGCTTGCTCTTTGAATCGCGCTCAATTGCAAGCACTGATCCTTTTTTAAGATAACCATTCTCAATTAGTAGATTGCAAGCTTCGATAATCTCGCTTGCCGAAGTTTCGTAAGGTGGATCCAAAAATACAATATCAAATTCTTTATTTGCTCTCTGCTGCAAATATTTTTTTATAGGCATCGTGACAATATTGCTCTTACCTATTCCAGTTATGTTTCTTAGTAAGTCATGATTACTTCGTGCTACCGAAATAGCTTTTTCATCTTTATCTACCGCCTCAACATATGCAGCACCTCGCGATAATGCCTCTGCGCTGACTGCGCCAGACCCTGCAAAAAGATCAAGGAAATTTAAATCAGAAATTGAACCAAATTCGGATTCTAAAGTTGAGAAGAGCGCCTCCCGCGCACGATCTGATGTAGGGCGCACTCCTGACTCTGGAGATTTTAGAGTTCTACCCTTCGCCATGCCCGCAATAATTCTCATTACTTTTTCTCCAAATAGCTCGCACGTTCTTCTTGGCGCAATTTATCAACTTCAGCGAGCAAAATTGCGTTGCTGTTGAGCATTGGGTCTAACTTAAGTATTTCTTCGGCTGTCATGCGGGCTTCAAAAATTATTTCTTCATCGCGAATAACTCGTAATAACCTCAGATGGGAAGTTGCCCCTGATTGAGCACTTCCTAAAACATCACCTTCTCGTCTCTGTTCTAAATCAAGTCGGCTCAACTCGAAGCCATTAGTAGTACCAGCTACAGCATTAAGTCGATCTAGTGCTGGATCTTCACCGGATAGTGAAGTTACAAATAAACAGAGGCCGGGTATCTGCCCTCGACCAACACGCCCGCGTAATTGATGTAACTGTGAAACGCCAAAGCGTTCTGAACTAAGGATCAATATCATCGAAGCATTTGGAACATCGACTCCTACTTCTATAACAGTTGTGGAGACCAAAACATCTATTTCATGTCTCTGGAAAGCGTTCATCACGTCTTCTTTTTGCGCCGATGACATTCTGCCGTGGAGCATGCCAACTCGAATTCCCTTCAAAATATCATCTCTTAATTTAGGGAATAGCTCTTCAACGGAATAGGTGTTTCCTTTTGAAGATAAAGCTTCCTCAGAGTCTTCACCCATTAGTTTCTTAGCTCTTGCCATCTCATCAGCCGTTAATCCAAAAGAGGAGAAATCAGATTCATCGCTTGGTGAAATCTTTGGAGCAACCACATATACCTGATGGCCCGCTGCTACCTCTTCCCTAACTCGCTGCCAAGCGCGTTCGAGAAATTTTGGTTGCGCGCTGCTATTTACTACGTGACTTTCAATCGGAGTTCTGCCCAACGGCAATTCTTTAAGTGTTGAAATATCTAAATCACCGAAAACTGTCATAGCAACAGTTCTTGGAATTGGCGTTGCGGTCATTACCAAGACGTGAGGTGGGTATTCAGATTTGCTACGCAATACATCTCTTTGCTCGACGCCAAATCTATGTTGTTCGTCTATAACTACGAGTGCTAGATCATTAAATTGCACTTCTTCATTTAATAGTGAGTGAGTGCCAATCAAGATATCAACTTCACCGGACCTTAATTCTTCTAGGATTAATTTCCTTTCTGCAGCGCTGGTAGATCCAGTTAACAACTCAATTTGAACCGTGCTTTGTTGAGAAGCATCAGTTAGCAAACCTTTGCCAGCTAAAGAACCAAGAATTGCTGAAAAGTTTTTGTAATGTTGTTGGGCTAAAACTTCCGTTGGAGCCAGCAGAGCAGCCTGCCCTCCTGAATCGGCAATTGCCAACATCGCACGCAAGGCAACAATAGTTTTCCCAGAGCCAACATCACCTTGTAGCAATCGATACATCGGATTGGATTTTCCTAAATCTCGCTTTATTTCCTCCCAGACTTCTTTCTGCCCTGGCGTTAATTCAAAGGGAAGCTGTTGATCAAACTTTCTTAGTAATTCACCTTCAGAATTTAGGCGAGCTTTACCTACAATTGATTGCAGCTCTGCCTTTCGAAGTAGAAGAAATAACTGCATAACGAGCGCCTCGTCAAAAGTTAGCCGTGCCCGGGCTTTCTCAGCTGCTTCGAGATTTTCCGGTTGGTGAAGATCCCTAATTGCTTTATCCAATTCAGGAAACCCGAAGCGATCCAATATCCCTTTGGGAATGGGTTCGACCAGCTTTTCTACATTTGCCAGCGCCAAACTGACACATTGGGAAATTTTCCAAGACGGCAATTTGCGAGTTGCGCTATAGACGGGCAGATACTTTCCGGCAAATTCACTTATCGCAGATTCCACATCGTTACCTTCTGGAATAAGTAGATAATCTGGATGGGCCAACTGTCTTTTATTCTTATATCTACCAATTTTGCCCGCGAATAGTCCCTCGCGGCCCTCAACCAGATCCTTTGCGCGCCAAGCTTGATTAAAAAATGTCAGCAATAGTGAAGATTTACCATCAGATACTTCTACTTCAAGAATTCCACCTTTACGCCCAGGAATTCTTTTTACTTTAGTACTCTTAATTTGGGCAAGAATTGTTACCTCTTCACCATCTTTGATTGATTCAAAATCAGTCAATTCCCCTCTAACTACGTAACGTCTTGGGTAGTGGCGCAATAAATCAGAGATTAGATTGATTCCCAGCTCCTCGCTAAGAACCTTTGCGGTCCGGTCACCAACGACCAAACTCAACTTGGAATCCAACCTGACCATGCTTCATTCTCCATGAACTCGGGCTCTAATTGGCGTTTTTACCCTACGCCCGGCTAATCTTGCGCCCTCGTCAATAACGATAGGGAGTTAGAACGTGGCATCTGTCTGCGATATCTGTGGCAAAGGCCCAAGCTTTGGAAACAATGTTTCCCACTCAAAGCGTCGTACTCGCCGTCGCTGGAATCCGAACATTCAAAATATTCGTACTCTCGTTAATGGCTACACCAAGCGTAAGAATGTCTGCACTTCCTGCCTAAAAGCCGGAAAAGTCAACCGCTAGGCCATTGGTGGCTGTAGCCGCCAATTTCAATCTCTTCGCCATTTAATTCAATTCCGCTTCCTGCTGTTACTGAACCAATATCAATAAAGCCTGGAATCACGCTGGTGCTGGTGCAGAGAAGTACATGATCTTCACCGCCGCGCATCACCCAATCCAAATAACGTGCTCCATCGAATTCGCGTAACTGACTATTTGCTAACACCTCTTTATCGAAATTGATTTTAACGTTACTTGCTTTGGCAATACGAGCGGCGTCCATCAATAGCCCATCACTGATATCAATAGCAGCGCTGGCGAGTGGAAATGCATTCTTGTACTTTGCATAGTCGATAGTTGGAGCCTTATGTTTGCTGACAAGTTCTCTTTCAAGCTCTGAAATGGGTTTCAGGCCCGACTTTAGAATGTATAAGCCAGCTGCTGAACTACCTGGCAAGTTTGAAACATAAACGTGATCGCCAACTTTTGCTCCTGATCGCCTTATTGGTTGGAGCGTTTCGCCAATTGCGGTTATCGATATTGCCAGTTCGCTTCCAGTAGATAAATCACCGCCAATGACCCGTGCGCCAACTCGATCTGCTTCTTCGGCTATCCCGCGCGCTAACTCAAGAACTCCTTTTTCGTTTGGCAAAACTAAAGTTGCAATTAGGTATTTCGGCCAGCCACCCATCGCACAAATATCTGCAAGGTTTGCAGCGGTAACTTTTCGGCCAATTTCAAGTGGCGTACTCCATTCTTCATTAAAATGTACCCCTGAAACGCAGACATCTGCGCTGACAACGATCTGCTTATCACTTACAAATACTGCGCCATCGTCACCGTTAGGAACTAATAAATCTCTATCTATTCCCCTAGAAAATATTGCCTGAACTTCTTGTATTAGATCAGATTCCAACATAACTAACGGACAACGCTCTGGGAACGAGCTTGAGCGCTTTGACAGAGTTGGGTAATAAGTTCCTGATAAGACTTACCAGTTGCCTCCCAGAGCAACGGAAAAACTGATCTTGGCGTGAACCCTGGCATCGTATTTAGCTCATTAATTATCAATTGATTTTCTGAAGTTAGAAAGAAATCTACTCGAGCCAAACCTTCGCAACCTAGGGCTAGAAATGCTGTGGTTGCCGCTTCTCTGATCGCATTACTAGTTTCTTCACTTAAATTTGCGGGCACATCAAAACTGGTTGAACCATCTAAATACTTTGCCTCAAAATCATAAAACTCATGGGGTTCGTGGATGCGAATCTCGCCAACAACGGAGGCATGTGGCTTACCTTCTATTTCTAGAACTGCGCACTCAACTTCTCTTCCGGAAATTGCAACTTCGACCATGGCTCTTGGGTCATGCTTATGAGCTTCCGCTAGCGCACTTGGAATATCTTCTAATCGTTTAACTTTCGTTGTGCCACGGCTTGAACCGCTTCTTGCTGGCTTAATAAAAATAGGTAATCCAAGTGCAGTAATTTTCGCTAGCTCCATCGCTTGATTGGTTCGCCAATCGCGTTCGTGGACCGTTATTCCGTCAGCAACTTTTAATCCGAAATCAACGTAAATTGGTTTTGCAAAAGTCTTATCCATAGCAACTGCTGAAGCGAGGACGCCCGAACCAACATATGCAATCCCAGCCATTTCAAATAAGCCTTGAATGGTTCCGTCTTCGCCATATGCCCCGTGCAATAACGGAAAAGCGATATCAATCTCAAGATTCTTACCATTGACTCCCCAAATGCCCGCTCGATCAACTCTTAGATCTCCTGGAAAATCCGGAACGCAAGGTAAGCCATCATCACCTACGCCGAATTCAGAGATTTCCTTAAGCAATCGCCATTGACCCGACTTAGAAATTCCAATCAAAATTGGGTTAAAAAGTTCTAAATCAATTGCCGACATAACTCCTTTTGCAGAGATGCAGGAAATTTCATGTTCGCTACTTCTTCCGCCACAAATGATGGCAACGTTACGTCGCTTCGCGCTCATTGCTCTTCGATCTCCGCTCCCGTGGCTTCGTTCATCAACTGAATGATTGCTTCTGTTGGAGTTATTTTATTGGTTACGACTTCTGCAACGGCTTCCATAATTGGAACTCCGATGCCAACTGAGTGAGCCAACTCAACAATGGAACTTGCCGTGGCGACACCTTCAACAGTAGATGAGACGCTCTTGAGCGCGTTATCCATGGAACCACTCTTTCCGAGAGCTTCACCAAAAGTTCGATTTCGCGATAAAGCCGATCCGCAAGTTGCTAACAAATCACCGACACCGGCAAGACCTACAAATGTAAGCGGGTTTGCTCCGCGTGCCATTCCAAGTCGAGTCAATTCACTCAATCCACGAGTAATGACTAGTGCCTGTGTGTTTTCACCAAATCCAAGTCCGATTGCCATACCAACAGCCAGAGCAATCACATTCTTTGCGGCTCCTGCCAATTCACATCCGATCACATCAGTTGATGTATAGACACGGAAGTATGGTGCGCTAAATATCTGCGCCGTTAAGTCAGCTAACTCTTGGGACTCAGATGCGGCAACCGCGCCTACAGGTTGTCGTAGTACTACTTCCCTAGCCAAATTGGGGCCGGTAATAATTGAAACTTGATCAGCCGAAATCTTTAAGACATCTTGTATTACTTCGGTCATACGTAGTTGTGTTCCGAGCTCGACACCCTTTAAAGACGAGATAATTGGGAGATACTTCGGGAAATCCTCGCTCCAAGTAGTTAAATTCTCGCGCAGTGATTGAGCTGGTAGCGCAAGCAAGATCGCACCAGTTTCAGAAAACGCTTCCTTAATATTTGAGGTGGCGCTGATTGAATTTGCTAGTTGTATTCCAGGAAGTGATTTTTCATTTACATGTTTTTCATTTATTTGGTTAACTACTTCCGAATTTCTACCCCACATCAAAACTTCGTTACCAGCATCGGTAAGGACCTGAGCAAGCGAAGTTCCCCATTGCCCGGTTCCTAAAATTGAAATTTTCATTTTTTCTTTTTGAAGTTCCCAGTTCTAGGTAGATTAGATTTCTTAGGATCGAATCTAACAGTCGGAGCCGGTTCTCCTCTAATCTCAACTAGCAATCTAGTGATTTCATCCATAATTGCCTCGGTAGCTTCTTCTACCGCAACTGGATCGGATGACTTTCCTTTCCATTTACTTAGATCAACTGGATCTCCCATAAGAACAGTTACTTTGGTGCGAGGAAATAATTTAATTCGTCTGCCATATGGCGGAATAACTTCTTGTGGTCCCCACGAAGCGCATGGATAGATTGGTACATCTGTCTGCAATGCCAATCTCGCTACGCCGGTCTTACCTTTCATTGGCCATAAATTTGGATCGCGCGTCAAAGTTCCCTCTGGGTATACACCAAGTAAATGTCCGGCTTTCAAAACTGCAATTGCGTGTTCATATCCAAGAACTGCATCTTTTGATTCTCGTTTCACTGGGATCTGGCCAGCTGATTTGATGATGAAACCAATTACCGGAATTTTAAAAACGGATTCTTTACCTAAGTATCTTGGCGCTCTACCGTTGTTATATAGAAAATGAGAGAAAGTAAGTGGATCTAGGTAAGAAATATGATTGCAGACAACTATCGCGGGCCCACTCTTTGGTAATTTTTCGCCACCACGCCAATCGCGTTTGACAATGAAATTAAGGATTGGACGCATAACAGCAGCTCCAAAACGAAAGGCGATATTTGTGCCAAGCGGTCGCCCTTTGGGTGGCGCATAAACCGGCGTTAACTCCATAGTTGAAGCCTAAAGGGAATAAATAAGGGCCATGCATATTCGCATGGCCCTTATTAGAGCTTTATTTACTTACGCTTTCCTTTTTTAGCCTTCTTAGCCTTTCCTGCTTTCTTGCCAGCTTTCTTAGCAACTTTCTTTGCTGCTTTCTTAGCTGCTTTAACAGGCTTTACAACTGGAGCAGGCTTTGGTGCTGGACCAAGCTTGCGGTCTCCGGAAATTACTTCCTTGAGAGCCTTAGCTGGAAGGAAGCGGACCTTCTTGCTCGCCTTAATCATGATCGACTCACCAGTGAATGGATTGCGACCTTTACGAGCTTTACGGTCTACCTTCTTAAACTTGCCAAAGTCGTTGATTGTTACATCTTCGCCCCGCTGAATATTGCGCACGATAGAGTCGAAAACGATTTCGACAGCATGTGCCGCCTCTTTCTTGCTTCCGTTGAAATGTGGAGCCAACGAAGCAATGAACTGGGTCTTGTTCATTTAAATCCCCTTATTTACGCGTAAAATTAAGCATTTGCTTAATTCGTTCCTCAATTTACGCAGTAAAAAGCCTTATTTTGTGCATCTTTCGCGGTGTGTCGTAGAAAATTAAATTCTCAAAAATCGAAAAAATTCATTTTTTATGCGTAAAAAACTCTCAATTAAAGGTTGAGGGTAAAGATAGAAGAGTTAATTAAGAGAGTATTGGCAACGTTTTAGGCTTAAAAGAGGCTCGTTTTTGCTCAAATTCTTCAACGGAATCCAGATGGCGCAGCGTTAAGCCGATGTCATCAAGACCTTCCATAAGACGCCATCTGGTGTAGTCATCTAATTCGAAGCCAATCTTATTTCCCGAATAAGTAACAAGGCGATCTTCGAGATTTACTGTTATTTCAACCTTGGGATCGGCCTCGATTGCTTGCCAAAGTGCCTCAACTTGAGGCTGCGGGAGAATGATTGTTAGCAGGCCACCTTTAAGCGAATTACCTCTAAAAATATCGGCAAAGCGAGAAGAGATAACTACTTTAAATCCATAATTCTGGAGCGCCCAAACAGCATGCTCTCTTGAAGAACCAGTTCCAAAATCTGCACCTGCGACAAGAATTGTTCCACCACTATATTCCTTCTTATTAAGAACAAATTCAGGGTCACTTCGCCAAGCTGCAAATAGTCCATCTTCAAAACCTGACCTAGTAACTCGTTTGAGATAAACGGCAGGAATTATCTGATCGGTATCGACATTACTTCGTCGCAATGGGACGGCGGTGCCGGTATGAGAGATAAATTTTTCCATTTTGCTCTCCTCTACAGATCTGCCGGCGAAGCCAGCGTTCCTTTTAGTGCAGTTGCCGCTGCAACCAATGGACTTACCAAGTGGGTTCTTCCACCTTTGCCTTGACGACCTTCAAAGTTACGATTGCTAGTCGATGCAGATCTCTCACCTGGTTTGAGTTGATCTGGATTCATTCCAAGGCACATCGAACAACCTGCACTTCGCCATTCGGCTCCGGCATCAAGAAATACTTTATCTAGACCCTCTGATTCTGCTTGCAAACGAACTCTGGCAGAACCTGGAACCACCAACATCCGAGTATTAGCTGCAACTTTTTTGCCTTTAATAATCTGCGCTGCCGATCTTAGATCTTCGATTCTTCCATTGGTACATGAACCAAGAAAGACAGTATCAATTTTTATTGATTTCATTGGCGTTCCGGCCGTCAGATCCATATACACGAGCGCACTTTCAGCTGCGCGTCGTTCTTGCTCATCAACAATGGATTCTGGATTTGGAACTGCTTCATTCAAAGGAATTCCCTGTCCTGGATTTGTTCCCCAAGTTACAAATGGCGATAACTCATCTGCATTTAGGTAGATCTCTTTATCAAATTTTGCATCTGCATCACTTTGCAAGGTCTTCCAGTAAGCCAGAGCTGTATCCCAGTCAGCATCTTTTGGCGCATGCGGTCTACCTTTTATATATTCAAAAGTGGTCTCATCTGGTGCAATTAGTCCAGCTCGTGCACCTGCTTCAATTGACATGTTGCAGATTGTCATCCGGGCTTCCATCGAAAGCGCCCGAATCGCACTGCCGCGATACTCCAAGATATAACCCTGACCGCCGCCGGTAGAAATTTTTGCAATTACCGCCAAGATTATGTCCTTTGAGGTAACGCCAGGTTTGAGATTTCCTTCAACATTTATCGCCATCATCTTTGGCTTTGTAAGTGGCAAGGTTTGAGTTGCTAGAACATGCTCTACTTCGCTTGTGCCAATTCCAAACGCCAGTGCGCCAAAAGCTCCATGAGTTGAAGTATGGGAATCGCCGCAAACGATTGTCATTCCAGGTTGCGTAATTCCAAGTTGTGGACCAACTACGTGAACAATTCCTTGTTCGACATCGCCAAGTGAATGAATTCGAACTCCAAATTCAGCACAGTTTTTACGAAGCGTATCTACTTGAAGGCGTGATACTGGATCGGCAATTGGCTTATCGATATCAAGAGTAGGAACATTGTGATCCTCGGTAGCAAGCGTTAATTCAGGACGTCGGACCGTTCGTCCAGATAATCTCAATCCGTCGAATGCCTGTGGGCTAGTTACTTCGTGAATCAGATGTAAATCGATATAAAGGAGATCAGGTTCACCTGCTGCTCTTCTTACAACATGGTCTTCCCATAACTTCTCTGCAAGAGTCTTGCCCATTGTTCCTCCTCCCGGGAAACTTTACTTCTCACTAGGTGAGATGGCATTATCAGATTATGGACAAGAAGAATAGCGGAGTTGGCGTTCTTGATAAAGCGGTGCGAATTCTGACCGTCTTAGAATCTGGACCACATTCACTAAGTGAATTGGTAAAGGCAACCAAGATTGCGCGTCCTACAGCTCATCGCTTAGCAGTCGCTCTGGAGGTTCACAGACTTGTAGCCAGAGACTTAAATGGCCGTTTTATTATCGGAACTAGAAATGCAGAGTTTGCTGCCGCGGCAGGCGAAGATCGATTGTTATCTGTAGCGATGCCTGCACTTACTTCGCTGCGTGATGCGACCGGTGAGAGCGCGCAGCTTTATCGCAGACAAGGTGATCAGCGAATCTGTGTCGCCGCTGCAGAGCGCATCTCTGGACTTCGAGATTCAGTTCCAGTTGGAGCTGCCATGACTATGGGAGCAGGTTCTGCTGCACAAGTACTTCTTGCTTGGGAAGATGCAGATCGACTACATCGTGCTCTAACAAATGCCAGATTTAATGCCGCAGCGCTCTCTGCGGTTAGAAGACGTGGCTGGGCGCAGAGCGTTGGCGAAAGAGAACCTGGAGTTGCATCTGTTTCAGCGCCAGTTCGCGGACCAAATAATCGCGTAATTGCTGCTGTAAGTATTAGTGGACCGATCGAAAGATTAGGAAGACAGCCGGGGCGATTACATGCTGCGGCAGTTGTTGCAACGGCTGCGAAGTTAACTGAATATCTCGCAAAGTAGCGAAAGATATTGGCAGCCCCGAAGGGATTCGAACCCTCGTAGCTGGCTTGAGAAGCCAGAGTCCTAGGCCACTAGACGACGGAGCCGTACGGTAAAACTTTACATTATCGCTGGGGTACCAGGACTCGAACCTAGACAAGCTGAACCAGAATCAGCTGGGCTGCCAACTACCCCATACCCTACCGAGCATCAAAGGATAGCGTGAGTTTTATTAATTAATTGCCGCGCGAAGGCGCTGCATCGAGCGCTCTCTGCCTAGTAACTCCATTGATTCGAATAATGGTGGCGAAATATGGCTGCCTGTTATTGCAATACGAACTGGGCTAAATGCAATTCTCGGCTTAAGACCCATCTCATCCAATAATGCCGCACGTAGCGCGTTTTCAATCTCCTGATGGTTCCATTCAGCGACTGATTCGAGAGAGCTGATCGCACTTTGTAAGACTTTTTGCGCCTGCGAATCCTTTAG
>JBJSWS010000005.1:0-707 GCA_046085985.1 Actinomycetales bacterium | reverse complement strand
TAAAGTTGGCAATTTTTCCAATAAGCGAATCGCTAATTTTGTTATCTTCAATTAATTCAGCGAGGCGATCTGGTGCATCATTAAAGTCAGTTGTTCTTCCCTGCCACGTGCGAATTAATTTGAGTGATGCAAAAAGTTGGGCCGAATAACTCTTGGTAGCAGCCAGTGCTCGTTCTTTTTCGGCCAATAGGTCAATATGAATATCAGCAAGCTTTGCCATCGGCGAGGTGGCATCGTTGGTCATAGTTATTAGAAGTGCGTCACCGGCTTTGGCAGCCTCTAAATAACTTAACAAATCTGGAGATTGACCGCTCTGGCTAAGGCCAATTACTAATGAATTATCAAACTTTAGCTCTGCGTTATTTATCGATACCGCAGACGGAGCAGCAATGCCGACTGGAAGTCCGAGTTCAGTTTCAATTAACGCCTTTAGAAAGAGCGCTGCATGACCTGATGTACCGCGAGCAACAAGTATTACATTGTTGATATTTCGAGATTTGATCTGGCTTGCAGCCTTATCAAAAACTTCTTGATTCTGATTTAGTTTTGCAAAGACCGCCGGAATTTGTGAGATCTCGTTGGTGATAATTGAGCCACTCATTTATCAGCCCTACCGAAGTCATCTTCGAGTCTTTCGATGTCATCTTCACCGAAATAAGTACCGGTCTGTACCTCAATAAAGTTAACTTCGCTCTGCCCAATATTTG
>JBJSWS010000004.1:0-3042 GCA_046085985.1 Actinomycetales bacterium | reverse complement strand
TTCGCTTTTGCAATAGCCCAATCAGGAGTTAACAAACGCGCCCTATCAGGTGCCGGTTTAGTGTGATCGGTGAGTTCCCGAATATAACCATTTCGGATAAATACCTGATACTCATCCCAATCTCGCTCTTTTGGAAACTGTTTATTGATTTCGCGAAGGAGTGAGATCTCCTCCATAGTCAATGATCTATTGCTGCCAGTATCTGCCGATTGCAGAGTGTTGATGGGCAGATCTAAATATTTATTTATCTCATCAAACAAAAAAGTGGGCTGGGCTTCATTAACTATAAGGACAGTTATGTTTGATGACCCAAATACATCAGCCCATCTTGCAACAACTTGACCGTGAAAATGTCGCTTCCAGAATGTTGGATTAATTTTCGATTCTCCGGGCTTATCAAGAACAGAATGGAGCCACTCTTCATAATCGGCGGTAATCCCATACTTCAAATATTGTTGATATGAAGATGGCAGCAATTTAGCCAAAGGTCTTAAGGTAAAGAGAATTTTTACCTCTCGATTCTTAAATGAAGAATGTAACTTGCGGATTTGATCTCCGGAAAGCTCTGAGAAAAATTCACTGCTGATAATTACCGTCTGCGCTTTATCTTTCTCAATAAAAGCAGCAGCCTTCTCCCATAATTTTGTTGATTCACGTTCGCCACCACGCTTTGCCCAACCCCAAGGTTTCTGACTCAAAGACCAGGCAAGGCGATGATGTGCTTTATGTCCAAACTCTGGGTAGCTAACACCGTGCTTCTCTAGTTCTTTTCGATTTAGATGAAATGATTCTTGAAGCGCGGTTGTTCCTGACTTATGAAAGCCAACGTGAATAATTAACTTCTTCACTTCTTAATTTCAACAATCTTCATTTCATCAACTGGTACCGGGCAAGGTGCGCCATCGCAGCAATTGGTCTTTGAATGACAAGTCGGGCAGAGCCACCGAGTTGCAATTGGATCATATGGAGCGCCACAGAAATCGCATGGCATCTGATTATTTGCGCTCATGCGCGCATTATTGCCTAATCCATACTCCCAATATGGCAGCGGCGATGCCTAAAAAATAATTTCCAAAGAGATTCACAGCAAAATCACGTATTCGGGAACGTTGGATGTATAGATCGAGTGAGAAAGCTGACCAAGTTGTAAGGGCGCCACAGAAACCAAGAAGTACGTAACCAAGGTGGCTTTGATCTTTAGCGATCACGCCCAACAAAAATGATCCAAAGATATTCACGATAAGGATGCCCACTGGAAATCGATAAGTACTTCTAAAGAAAGTATCTATTACATATCTTGTTGGTGCGCCAATTCCAGCACCTAGAGCAAAATAAAGAATTTTCACTTTGCCACCTTTGGTGCAATTACATAAAGAATGGCAAGGCTTGCTATAACAGTTCCATAAAAATACCCAACGGCAAGCAGATCAATTCTTTCTGCATATATCAACGCTACTGATGAAAAGGTAGTCATACCGCCAGCAAAACCTGGAATCCAGAAGAGTTTGCTTAACTCTGTTGGGACTAATCTAAATGCGAAGATTCCTGCAACTGCAACCCCGATTAGATTGGCGACAAAAATTGCAATGGGGTAGCTAGCGATTGTTTCTGTTAGTAGATAACGCAAGAGAGACCCGGCGATTCCACCGAGTGCGACTATCCCGAGTTTCTTCACGCCCGCCGAATTATTTTGTTGGCAAGACCCGAGAAGATACTTATTAATAAGCTACCAACTAAAGCTGAAGTAAATTTATCAATCGTTAACGTATCGCTCCAACGATCAGTGAGCATCAACATTGCCGCATTGATCACAAAAATAAATAGACCAAAAGTAAGAATTACGGCAGGTAAGGTAAATAATTTAAGAAGTGAACCAATTACGGTATTAATCAATCCAAATAGCGCAGCAACCCAGAAATAGTTCCAAGCGCCCGGTGAAACCTGAATGCCATCAACTATCTGAGTGGTCAACCAGAATGCGCCGGCAAGTACTGCCCAACGCAGTACCAGTGACATTAGTTGATCTCTTCTCGCTTGCGAATCTTTGATCCGAGCCAGCGAACTGGATCGTACTTAACGTCAACTACTCGCTCTTTCATCGGGATAATTGCGTTGTCGGTAATCTTGATATGTTCTGGACAGACTTCAGTACAGCACTTAGTTATGTTGCACATACCAAGACCGTGTTCTTCTTGTGCCTTCTGTTTACGATTGCGAAGTCGATCAAGTGGATGCATATCTAGCTCTGCGATTCGAATGAAGAATCGTGGGCCAGCAAATGATTTCTTGTTTTCTTCGTGATCACGGACTACGTGACAAGTGTTCTGGCAGAGGAAGCATTCAATGCATTTGCGGAACTCTTGGCTTCGCTCGACATCAACTTGTTGCATCCGATATTCGCCGGGCTTCAAATCTGATGGGCCTTCAAATGCAGGAACTTCCATTGCTTTCTTATAGTTATATGAAACATCTGTTACAAGATCTTTGATAACTGGGAAAGCACGGAGCGGAGTAACAGTTATGGTCTCGTCTTCACTGTAGGAATTCATGCGAGTCATACATGCAAGACGTGGCTTACCATTGATCTCCATTGAACATGATCCGCATTTTCCAGCTTTGCAATTCCAACGAACTGCAAGATCTGACATCTGAGTCGCTTGAACTCGGTGAATTACATCTAAGACAACTTCGCCCTCATTGGCATCGACTGTCACATCTTTGAACTCGCCGTTCTTGGAATCGCCACGCCAGATTCGCATCTTTACTTTGCGGCTCATGATCCACCTTTCGCAAGTTCATTCTCTGTGAAATATTTCTTTAGCTCATCCATCTCGAAGAGTTCGAGGAGTTCGCTTGGCAACATCTTGGCGCGCTCCTTCTCAACTTCAATCTCCGCACCATTCCAACTGGTGAGGTGGTTGTATTGGCGCCACTCCGGGTCCATCTTCGGATAATCATCGCGGGTATGCCCGCCGCGAGACTCTTCGCGATCTAGCGCAGAGCGCGCGATTGATTCGGATACAAGCAACATATTCTCTAAGT
>JBJSWS010000003.1:0-3697 GCA_046085985.1 Actinomycetales bacterium | reverse complement strand
CAAGTGGTGCGCTTGGCCTGTAAAGCAAGGTAATTGCAGTTCCAAGAATTATCAGAATCAAAATTGAAATTGGTAAACCGAGCCAACGTAGATCGTATTTACGTCCCAGAATTAAATAAGCAATTGCAAATGTCAGAGCTCCTGTGATGGAGAACTCGTACATATTTCCCCAAGGAACACGAGATGCAGATAATCCCCGCGTTAAAGCGCCCAATAAAAGAGCAACTGTTCCAATTACAAAGAAGATAGTTGCGGTGCGATTTGAGCGGATGGTGTTGCTGCGATCCATACCGCCACTTTTTACGGAAAATGCAGTTGCAAAGGTATAAAGAAGGAAGGCGATCGCAAAGGTAAATAGCGAAATATAGATAAGGTCATTTGAAACATATGCCCAATCGCTATTACTCATTATTGATTAACCTCCGAATCTCATCTTCCAAACCAGGTAATCGATTTAACGCTAACCCAGCGACTGCAATCTTATTTCCATTACTTCTTACATAGATTCGACGTTGTCGAATAAAGAGCGAAGCAAGTAATCCTGCAATGGCAAAGATACTTCCAAATAGCGCCCAGCGCTTACCTGGATCTTTAACAATCTGGAGATTTATCCAAGGAACTACGCCATTAAATGTGATTGACCCCACGCCAAATTGATAACTCTCACCAATTGATAAGCCTTGCAATCCAATCCGCTCCATATCTTCGGTATCGATTCGATAGACCGATTGTGGAACTCCGCTATCCATCTTTAAATCACCTTGCCAGACAGATAGCAACAACCTCGGATCGAGCAGCTCTGGAAATGAGGAGAATCCGCCACGAACTTCATCGCGTGCTGCAGTTGGAAAAAATGATGCAACAAAACCAATCTGTGGCGTCATATCCGGAACTTTTATCGCACCAATGGAAGTTAAGTTTCCATCTCTGGGCAGAAAGGGCACGGCGCCTTCAAATTTCACAGCGCCGGTTGAATCGCGAATTGTCACAAGAGGCGAAAATCCATTTGCTTGTAAATAAACTCGAGTATCGCCAAAAGTTAATGGTTGATTAACTTTAACAATCTTTTCTTCTGATTTTGCATCTGGAGTAGGCGCAACATTTGCTACTAAGGTGTAATCAAGGGGCAACCTGGTCTGCGCATCGTATTGCGCATCAAAATTTGCTGCAGTGATTGTAAATGGTGGCATCTTCGCCAAATCAAAGAAGCGCCCGGGGGCTAAATTGTCATAGCTAGTTGGAACATTAATAAAACGCTCGCCGACCGTAACAATCGCCTCACCACGCATACCAAATACCGAACTTGCACCAATCCCAAGTAAGACAACTATTAAAGATAAATGAAATAGCAAGTTTCCCGTCTCGCGCAGATATCCCTTTTCAGCAGATATACCTTTGCTACCGCGGGTAATACGAAATCTATTCTTACGTAACCAAGCCTGCGCACTATCTAAATCTCCACTTACCTCTTGATAGAACTCAAATTGAGTTAGCGTTTTTGGCGCTGGCGCAGGTTTTGCAATTGATTCTTTTGCATAATGCCAAGATCTTGGAACTACACATCCAATAAGCGAAATAAAAAGCAAGATATAAATCGCAGAAAACCAAGGTGAACCATAGACATCAAATAGATAAAAACGGTCTAACCATTTTGCAGCATCAGGATCATTTTCAAAATATTCTCGCACCTTTAGCGGGCTCTGGGTTCGCTGCGGAAATATCGAACCAGGAATTGATGCCAGCCCAAGAAGAAGTAAGAGAATCAGCGCATTGCGCATACTTGTTAATTGGCGCCATAAGAATCGCAGTAACGAGATTCCTTGCAGTTCCGGAGCGCTCATTAGATCACCGGTACGAAGTTAGAGATTGAGCCCTGCAGATTTGCAAGCAAGTTCTGCCAAGTTCCAGTTATTTGCAAGAGGCCAAGAGTTATTAGAAGAAGCCCGCCGAAAATTGAGATCGTCTTTGAGTGTCTTCTGATAAAACTCTGTAAGCCCTTTGATTTATCCATAAAGAGCGCAAGGAAGAGAAATGGCGCACCTAAACCAATGCAGTAAGCCAGCGATAAGACTGCGCCGCGAAAGGCACTTGCCTCAATAAATGAAAGTGTCTGGACTGCGCCAAGCGCCGGTCCAATACATGGCGTCCAACCTAGCCCAAACATAAATCCAAGAATTGGTGCGCTTGCTAGCCCAGTTGCAGAAAACGGTATTTTGAAGGATCGATAAAACTTCTCTGGAAAAAGCAGAATCAAACCAAAGAAGATAGTAACTCCACCTAATAATTTAGCTAACCAATCAGCGCTACTAGATATCCGTGAGCCAAGTTCACCAAAGAAAGCGCCGTACGAAATAAAGAGTACGGAAAATCCTAAGATAAAAAGGCAAGCCCCCAGCAATACTTTTCGCCTGCTCGCCGCCATCCCGCTGGCGTAAGCAAGATAGCCCGGCACTAATGGGATTACACAAGGTGATGCAAAAGAGATTAACCCAGCAAGGATCGCAACGAGTACTGCAATAAGGATCTGACCATCAAAGATTTGATTTACTAAATAATCACTCATTACTTAGCCCGATCAATAGTTCATCCATCTTTGAATAAGTTATCTCGCCACTTATCCGTGCGGCGACTCGACCGCTCTTATCAATTAATAACGTTGTCGGAATCGCATTTACGCTTAACTGTCCAGTAAATTTTGCCAAGATCGCATCATCAGTAATCGTTGGATAAGTGATTCCAAATCTATCTATAAATGCTTTTGCTGAAACCAAATTGTCTCTAGTTAAGACGCCAACAAATTCCACTTCTGGATGAGCTTTTGCTAAATCTTGTAACGCAGGAGCTTCTGCTCTACATGGTGAACACCAAGATGCCCAGACATTCATAACCCGAACTTTCCCTTCGCTTCCTACAAATTCGCCGCCACCCAACATTGGTCCAGTAATTAGCGGCGCGGTCTTTCTGGCATCTTTTTCGATTGTTGTGACTATCCCATTTCCAGAGATAAATGATTGTTCATTGGTTTGAAATTCACTGCCGCCAGATGAGCAGGCGGTTAAGAGAAAAGATAAGAGAACTAGTAGAAACTTCTTCATTTCTTTACCAGATGTTTTGCTGGCTCTGCATAGCTCAATCCAACAACTTTTCCAGATGCATCAAAGTGAAATGAAGTTACTGATGCCAGAGAACATTGGCGTTTTCGCGGATCGTGCAACATGGGACGGCCTTCAATTGATGAACGAAGAATCCAGATTGGTAATTGATGTGAAACCACCAGCGCATCTTTTCCGCCAGCCGCGCTACGTGCGGCCTCAATTGCGCTCTGCATTCTGGCAATCTGTTCTTTATATGGCTCGCCCCAAGATGGTCGCCATGGATTCCAGAGATGGCGCCAAGCGCTTGGTTTTCTTAATACGCCATCACCGACACCAAATGGTTTTCCTTCAAAGATATTTGCAGCTTCGATTAATCGATCATCACTCTTAATTTCTAATTTATGTTTTTCAGCAATTGGCGCTGCGGTTTGTTGTGCGCGCTCTAGCGGTGATGCATGAATTGCACCAAGTGAAAGATTCTCTGACCAATCTGCAACAGCTTGTGCCATTGCAATTCCGCGCTCTGACAATCGCCAGCCAGGTTGGCGACTGTAAAGGATGTTCTCTGGATTATGGACCTCGCCATGGCACAGAACATGAAC
>JBJSWS010000002.1:0-1385 GCA_046085985.1 Actinomycetales bacterium | reverse complement strand
CTGTTTCAGCTTCTAATTCATTTACCGGAACTACGGTATTTACCAATCCCATTTCAAGCGCTTCTTTTGCATCATATTGGCGGCACATAAACCAAATCTCACGAGCTTTCTTCTGGCCAACATGTCTTGCTAATAAACCTGCCCCATATCCACCATCAAATGAACCAACCATCGGTCCGGTCTGACCAAACTTTGCATTATCTGCTGCGATTGTTATATCGCAGACAACATGTAATACATGGCCACCACCAATTGCCCAACCTGCAACCATTGCAATTACTGGCTTTGGAGTTCTGCGGATTTGAACTTGAAGATCTAAAACATTTAGCCGGCCGATACCTTTCTTTCCAACTGCATCGCTGCCGATATAGCCATCATCGCCACGAACTGAGATATCACCACCGGAACAGAATGCTTCGCTGCCAGCACCGGTAAAGATAATTACGCCGACTTTCTCATCATCACGAGCTAAATTAAATGCGTTCTGTAATTCGACAAGGGTCTCTGGTCGAAATGCATTTCTTACATCTGGGCGATTAATTGTTATCTTTGCCATTCCTTCGGCAACTTCATAGCGAACATCTGTGAAGTTTTCCGTGCCAGCTACTACTTTCCAATCTGGAATGGTGCGGCTACCCGGTTCGCGCTTAATCGGTTTGCTCATATGGCATACCCTACGGTGGTTATGGAATTCCCGGTAAGTCGAGAGTTACGCAGAATCGAAAGTTCGTGGTCGACCCCACAATTACTCGATGCGCTACACCACGCATTAACCGGAGCCGGCCCTGCCCTCGCCACAGCAAATCTGACGCAGGAAGTTAATTCAGAGATTGCACTTGTTGTAACCACTTCAGGATCTACTGGCGAACCAAAAGCAGTTGCACTTACTGCAAAAGCGTTGATTGCAAATGCCAGAGCTACCCACAAATTTCTCGATGCCAAAGTTGGGCAACGTTGGTCGCTCTTACTTCCAACTACTCATATCGCAGGCTTAAATGTCTTAATCCGTTCTATTGAACTTGGGACAACGCCAGTAACCGTTGAGAACCAAGCAGATTTCACTGCAATTGTGCCAACGCAATTACACCGAGCACTTACTGGCGATACAAAACTTCTTAACCACTTAAGAGGTTGCCAAGCCGTACTAGTTGGCGGTGGTCCACTTTCAACTGAACTTCGAGATAGCGCTATCGCAAAAGGAATCAAAGTAATTACAACATATGGCGCCACTGAAAGTTGCGGTGGTGTTGTTTATGACGGAGTACCACTTGATGGCGTTGAAATCTCGATAATCGATCAACGAATTGCGCTGCGTGGATCGCAACTTGCAACCTCTTATCTAAATGGCGAAATTCCGATTAAAGATGGTTGGCTGATTACCTCTG
>JBJSWS010000001.1:0-6755 GCA_046085985.1 Actinomycetales bacterium | reverse complement strand
CTTACCAAAGTTTTTGCAACCGCCTTCTCAACATAGGGATAAGCCCCTCTGCTACGTAACCAGAATTGAAATGGCGATGGTCGACCATCAAAACTTTCAACTACCCTGGTCAGATCTTTAGTTATTGGTTGAATTTCATATCGCCAAACCCAACGTCCCAGGTGACGCCAAGCAATCAAACTATTTTCTTGGAATTCAATTACCGTATTTGTGATTCGATAGTTGATACCGATCTTCATCCGCATGCCAAATTTGGCACCTAGCGAGAGTCTCGCTGGTCCCCAATTAACCCCTTTAATGGAGTTCGAGCCATCAATCATCTGATGCTGCTTAGGATTCGCGAGTATTTCAAAGATCTTTGCTGGTGTAGCTGCAATTTCAATCGAAGCAGATTTAACTTTTGGATTGCCTGTGTTGAGTATTTCTGCGCGAATATTGCTCATTAGTGATTTGCTGAATTGCCCGGCTTTTCGTACTGAAGTACAAATCCGAGAATAGAAATAACCAGAGCTCCCACAGCAATCAAGGTGAGCCACCAGCCGATAATTAGTCCTAATCCAACTGCTGTTGCTGAAGCTGCTACTGGCAGCGGCCACCATGAATGCGGACTAAAGAATCCAAGCTCGCCAGCGCCATCTGCTATTTCAGCTTTTTGATTATCTTCAGGAAGAACGCCGCCAGTTCGACGATTCGTAAACCAGAAGTAATACCCAATAATCAATGCAAGGCCAGCGCTAAGCGCTAGCGCAGTAGTACCAGCATGTTCTTTGGTCATAAACCAATAAACAATTGTAAGTAAGGCATAAAACGCGAACAAGAAAATAAAGAGACGGGAACCGAATTTCATTTACGGTGCCAATCTTCGATCTCGGCATGCTCTGGATGATGTAGATCCCAAGCCGGTCTCTCAGAACGAATCTTTGGCATTGAGAGGAAGTTATGTCGTGGTGGCGGACAGGATGTTGCCCATTCCAAGGATGCGCCATATCCCCAAGGGTCATTTACTCCAACGAGTGGCGCCTTACGAGTAATCCAAATATTTATAAAGAATGGAATCATCGAGAGCGCAAGGAGTGCTGCACCGACCGTGGAAACCATATTCATAGTTGTGAAGCCATCGGTCGCCAGGTAATCGGCATATCTTCTCGGGAATCCTTTAATGCCAAGCCAATGCTGAATCAAGAAAGTTGTGTGGAATCCAATGAAGAGAGTCCAGAAATGAATCTTGCCCAAGGTCTCATTAAGCATTCTGCCGGTCATCTTTGGCCACCAGAAATAGAAGCCTGCAAACATCGCAAATACAACAGTTCCGAAGAGCACATAGTGGAAATGAGCAACCACGAAATAAGAAGCCGAGACTGCAAAATCAAGCGGAGGACTTGCCAAAATTACGCCAGTAAGTCCGCCTAGAAGGAAAGTAATCAAGAAACCCATTACCCAGAGCATTGGCGTTTCAAAGGTGAGCGAACCGCCCCACATTGTTCCGATCCAGTTAAAGAACTTAACTCCGGTTGGAACCGCGATTAGGAATGTCATAAATGAGAAGAATGGCAATGAAACCTGACCGGTTGCGTACATATGGTGCGCCCAGACTGCAACGGAAAGTGCAGCGATTGCAATTGTTGCTGCTATCAAACCTTTATATCCGAATATTGGTTTGCGGCTAAAGACCGGAAGAATTTCAGTTGCGATTCCAAAGAACGGTAGCGCCAAGATATAAACCTCGGGGTGACCGAAGAACCAGAAGAGATGCTGGAAGAGAATGGCACCACCATTTGCTGGATCAAAGATATGAGAACCAAATAGGCGATCTGATTCCAAACCTAATAGAACTGCTGCTAGTGGAGGGAAAGCGATCAACACCAGAATTGAAGTAAGCAGAACATTCCAAGAGAAAATTGGCATTCGGAACATCGTCATGCCTGGTGCCCGCATTGTGAAAATTGTCGTTACAAAGTTAACGCCACCAAGGATCGTTCCAAGACCGCCAATTGCAAGACCAACTATCCAAAGATCGGCACCGACGCCAGGCGAATAAGTGCTATTTGAAAGTGGAACATAAACGGTCCAACCAAATGATGCTGCGCCACCAGGAGTGAGAAATCCTGCTGCTGCCATAGTTGATCCAAATAGATAGAGCCAATAAGAGAGCATGTTCATTCTTGGGAATGCAACGTCCGCAGCTCCGATTTGCAAAGGCATAATTACATTGGCAAAACCAACAAAAAGTGGCGTTGCAAACATCAGCAGCATAATCGTGCCATGCATTGTGAAGACCTGGTTGTACTGCTCTGAACTTAGGAACTGCATACCTGGCTGAGCTAGCTCTGCTCTTATTGCTAACGCCAAAATTCCACCCAATAAGAACCAGATAAATGAGGTTACTAAATACATGTAACCGATCACTTTGTGATCAGTTGTAGTCATTAACTTTACGGCTAGCTGGCCCTTTGACATCTTCCGCGGCGGCAATACTCGCTCAATTGGCTTGGTTGCAAATGTTGTCATGCGGTCGGTCCTGTCTTTGCCTTAAGCGATTGGATATATGCGTCATATTCGGCGGGCGTTACAACCTTTACTGTAAACAACATCTGTGAATGTTGTCTGCCGCAGAGGATGTTGCACCTTCCAGGATATGTTCCAAGTTCTTTTGCCGTGAATTCAATTTGATTTTCGACACCAGGAATATTTTGAATTTGCATCATGAATGCAGGAATCCAGAAACCATGCACTACATCTGATGCAGTGATTTTGAATCGGACTTTTTCGCCCTGTGGCATATACAAAGTTGGCGGTTGTGCCGGGGTTCCAGTCACTGTTGTTCCGGGGCCAGCTTCTTCGTAGGTAAATTGCCATGACCATTGAATTGCGTTGACAGTTACATCATGAACATCGCTCGCTGATGCTGGAGAGACTGCTTTGATCTCAGTCTGGGCTTTAGCCGTGTAGCCAAAAAGAACTGCGATTATTAAAAAAGGAATTACCGTGTAGGCAATTTCAACCGGTATGTTGTATTGAAATTGTCTAGGCATGCTTTCATCTTTTTTCCGATGGAAAATTGCTGGCCAAAGAATAAGTATCATCGTGAATACACCAACAACTGCTGCAGCCAGCCAAGCGCCTTGCCACAGAGTAAACGAACTTTCGTTGACGCTAGTAACGCCTTCTTTGAAACCAAAACCTCGAAATTCTTCGGATGAACATCCAGCCAGAATTGGCGAAAGTAGTAGGAACGGGAAGATAACTTTGAGCACCCGACGCATAGGCAAAGAATAGTCGCTGCTCGCATAAGGTCGGTTTAGCAGGTAGCGTTCCAAGGGTGTCCCCCATCACAGGCCGAGATTTTCGTAGCGAGCTTGCGCAATCACCTCGCTCTGCCCAAGCACTTAGTCGTGCGCTAGAGAGTTCATGGCTCGACCCTGCCAAAATTCATCACGATTCAGCCAAGTTACGGAACCTCATTTTTGAGGCCCAAGAAAGCATTGCCGGTAATTTAAAAATTCCCAGGGAGAATCTTGAGTTTGTCGGAGAGCTTGGCTTTGGTTTTTGGATGGCAGTTGCTGGCTTGCTGCGAAATAACAATCGTCCTTTTATCTATTGCGATTGTGATCGACAAATAGTCCATGCCTTTGCCCGAGAAGAGCAGGCAAGAGAAATTATCAAGATTGAAATTGATGGAGCTGGTCTTGCTGATTATTCAAATCCAAATCTGCCAACTAATTCAGTTTTATCTTGGCAAGCAACAAACCGAGAAACAGGCGTAATGCAACGCCCCAGCACTAGAGATGATTTTCAAGTTTTCGTGGATATGACTGCAAGTAGCACTCCAGATCGATTGCCGAAAAACTGGAGCGTTGCGCTATGGAATCCTCGTCAGTTTGCTGGGCCGGAAGGCATTGCGATTCTGGCAATTAATGAAAGTTCAACCTGGCAATCTCCGCTTCCCAAGATAGATAACCGAAGAACCTTTGGTTCATACTCCAAAGCGGCCCTGATTTCAGCTGCAATTGCATTGGAAGATTGGCTCTCTGAAGAGAGGCGAAGAGCAAAACACATTGCAGAGTTAAATCTGCGATTACGGAAAGAGCTAAGCACTCGATTGCAGATGTTTAAAATCGCAGGCAATCCGGAGAGCTCAGATCCCCGATATCTCGCACTCGCAATCGAGGAGATAGTGGCCGAAGAATTGCTCCGAAGACTAGATAGCAACGATTTCAAAATTGATGCGGGTTCGGCCTGCGGTGGTGGCGCTCTTTCGCCTAGCCACGTATTAAATGCGATGGGTCTTGGTGAAAACGGTCATATTCGTATTGCGTTAAAGAAAGAACATAGCCAGCGAGATGTAATTGATTTAGCGATTCGAATCAGCGATGCGGTTAGCGAGTTACGAGGCTAATTGAAGGAATCCCCGCATGCGCAAGAACCTTGTGCATTTGGATTATCAATTGTGAAACCTTGCTTCTGGATTGTGTCGACAAAATCAATTGTTGCACCCATCAAATAAGGCGTGCTCATTTTGTCGGTAACTACTTTTACCATTCCAAATTCAGAGATTGAATCGCCATCCATAGCGCGATCATCAAAATAGAGTTGATAGCGCAGACCAGAACAGCCTCCTGGCTGCACTGCAACCCGGAGATTTAGATCATCGCGACCTTCCTGAGCCAAAAGCGATGCTACTTTTTCAGCAGCAACAGGAGTCAGGACTATTCCGGTTACAGTTTCGGTACTCATTTAACTCTCCGTTCGAACTTCTTTTCAGGAGAAACTTTACTCCCAAAGCGAGGATAATGCCGCCATGTCGAAAGCGCTCTCTGAACTTCTCTTCCTGGGAAATGCATCAGATTTATCAAGCGAGCGCGGAGTTTCTTGTACTGGGGAATTACCACCTCCAAGTGACCCTGACTTGGTCGAACGGGCGATGAGCGCAAAAGCTCAATTGGGGAATTCAACTTTGATTCTTGGCCATCATTATCAACGTGATGAGGTAATTAAATTTGCAGATATAACGGGTGACTCTTTCAAACTGGCGCAAGCTGCTGCGCAAAGAAGTGAGTCTGAGTTCGTAGTTTTCTGCGGAGTCCACTTCATGGCAGAAAGCGCGGATATCCTCACTAATGATTCCCAACAAGTAATTCTCCCAGACTTAGCGGCGGGCTGTTCGATGGCTGATATGGCAAATGCAGATCAAGTTCATGCCGCTTGGCAAGAGTTTGAAAAATTAGGAATCGCAAATAAAACGATTCCGATTACTTACATGAATTCGACTGCTGCAATTAAATCATTTACCGGCGAAAATGGCGGAGCCGTTTGCACTTCCTCTAATGCCGAAAGAGCGATGCGATGGGCCTTTGAAAAAGGTGAGAAAGTTTTCTTCCTCCCCGATCAGCATCTTGGGCGAAATACAGCGGTCTTAAAACTTGGATTAAAACTTGAAGATTGTGCCCTCTGGAATCCGTGGAAACCACGAGGCGGTTTGACGGATAAAGAGATTTTGGATGCCAAGGTCATTTTATGGCGCGGTCATTGTTCGGTTCATGGGCGCTTCACTTTGGATAACGTTCTTTCAATGCGCAAGCAGATCCCAGATGTTCAGATACTGGTCCACCCAGAGTGCGTGCATGATGTTGTTAAGAGCGCAGATGTGGTGGGCAGTACAGAGATGATTATTCGTACGATTCGCGAGGCGAAACCGGGTTCAACTTGGGCGATTGGTACTGAACTAAATTTGGTAAAGAGGTTGGCAGATGAGAATCCAGATAAGAAGATTCATTTCTTGGAAAAAACTGTCTGCTACTGCTCCACAATGAATCGGATCGATTTACCTCACCTGGTCTGGGCTTTGGAATCCCTGGTCAAGGGCAAGGTAATTAACCCCATCAGGGTTGCCCCGCAGGTTGCAACGAATGCACGAGTTGCACTTGAGCGCATGCTCGCTCTACCTTAACTCTTATGAGTGAGAAAAAAGGTCGACCAACTCCTAAGCGAAAAGAAGCACAGAGCGAGCGAGTATTTAAGAGATTAGCTCCCGCAGCGACAAAGGAAGCGAAAAAGATTCAGAAGAAACAGTCACGATTGGCTCGCCACGCGCAACGTGAAGCGTACATGCGAGGCGAAGAGAGCGCATTGCCGCCACGAGATCGCGGCCCGGTTCGAAAATTCGTTCGTGATTATGTGGACGCCCGAAGGTCTGTTGGAGAACTATTCTTACCGATAATTGTTTCAGTTCTTTTTATGACAATCATTCCAGTGATGCAAATTCAACTAGCAGCGATTGTTCTTATGTATTCGGTTCTTGCCTTTTCCTTTATTGATGGTTTTTATTTGAGCCGAAAAATTAAGAAAGAGGTTGCAAAACGTTTTGGCAGCGAAAACCTAAAAGGTGTAGGCATGTACGGTTGGCTTCGTTCGACTCAAATTCGAAGACTACGCGCACCACTTCCTCGCGTCACAAGAGGAACAAAACTTTAACCGTTAGGCGCGAGGGCGCGGCGATTCAGTCTTGGCCGGATTTCTCTCAGGGAGAGAGCCAAGAACGCGATCAATCTCGCTCATTGTTCTCTTGCTCAACTTAACTCCGCTTGCCTTCACATTCTCCTTAATCTGGGATGGCTTACTTGCTCCGATAATTGCGCTAGAAACATTTGGATTTTGAAGTACCCATGCGATAGCTAATTGCGAGAGAGTTAAGTCCACTGAATCAGCGATTGGCTTGAGTTTTTGAACCGCAGAGAGCACATCGTCGCGCATCCATC